>JAYTQA010000329.1:0-8631 GCA_043746955.1 bacterium
TTGATCCTTTCTGATGTGGGGTCATACATCGGCGTCAGCGTTGCAATCGCCGCATGCCGCACCCCCGCCACCTCGATCTCATAGCTTGACGCCAGAACCTCCGCCGCGCTCTGCCCCTTGCACGGCACATAGCCCAGCCCAATCGACGCCCCCAGATAATGGCCATAATTGCCCGAGGTTACCGGCCCGACGATCTTGCCATCCCGCACAATCGCCTCGTTATGAAACAGTAATGGCGCAGGATCGGTCAGCCGAAACTGGACCATGCGCCGGTCAAGGCCGGCCTCCGCCTTGCGCAGCACCGCGTCGCGCCCGATGAAATCCGGCTTCTGGGTCCGCACTGCAAAGCCCAACCCCGCCTCCAGCACATGATCCTCGTCGGTGATATCATGGCCAAAGTGCCGGTAGCCCTTCTCGATCCGGCAACTGTCCAGCGTGTGGAGCCCGCACAGCTTCAGCATCCCCGCTTCCTCCAGCGCCTCGAACACATGCGCGGTCTGGTCGGTCGCTATATACAATTCCCAGCCAAGTTCGCCCACATAACTCACCCGATGCGCCCGGGCCAACCCCATGCCAATCTCGATTTCGCGCGCGTAACCAAAGGGATGTGCTGCATTGCTAAAGTCGTTTGGGGAAACCGTCTGCATCAGTTCGCGCGCCTGCGGCCCCATCACACACAAGACCGCTTCCGAAGCCGTCAGGTCGGTGATCACCGCAAACGCCTCGCCGACATGCCGCCTCAACCACGCCAGATCGCGCTGCAAGGTCGCGCCCGGCACCACCGCCAGATAGGCCGTCTCCGACAGCCGGGTTACCGTCAGATCGCTTTCAATCCCGCCGCGCGGATTCAACATCTGGGTGTAGACGATCCGCCCGACCGCCACATCCATCTCATTGCCGCAGACAAGGTTGAGAAAACCGCAAGCATCGCGGCCCTCGATCCGGATCTTGCCAAACGAGGTCAGGTCAAAGAACCCAACCGCGCTCCGGACCGCCAGATGTTCCGCGCGCTGGTTGGCAAACCAGTTCTGCCGCTGCCAGCTATATTGATATTCAGGCACTTGCCCCGGATCGGCGAACCAATTCGCCCGTTCCCAGCCGGCAACCTCGCCAAAGACCGCACCCCTGGCCTGCAAATGCGCATGCAAAGGCGAGCGCCGCACGCCGCGCGAGGTCGCCATCTGCCGATAGGGAAAATGGTCGGCGTACAGCAGGCCCAAAGTCTCAGACACCCGTTCTTTCAGATACTTACGGTTGCGCTGGAACGGTTGCGCCCGGCGGATATCGACCTCCCACAGATCGAACGGGGCTTCGCCTTCCACGATCCAATGCGCCAAAGCCATGCCCGCACCGCCCGATCCGGCAATGCCCACCGAGTTATAGCCAGCCGCCACCCAATAGCCGCCAACCTCCGGCGCCTCACCCAGATAATACCGGTCATCCGGGGTAAAGCTCTCCGGTCCGTTGAAAAATGTATGGATGCCCGCGGTTTGGAACAGCGGCATCCGCACCATCGCCGCCTCAAGAATCGGCTGAAAATGGTCCCAATCCGCCGGCAGAGTGTCGAACATGAAGTCGTCGCGGATCCCGGTCATGCCCCAGGGCTTGGCTTTCGGCTCAAACGCCCCGATCATCATCTTGCCCGCGTCGCTTTTGTAGTAGGCGCATTCGTCCGGCACCCGCAGCACCGGCAAATGGCCAAGGCCTTGAATTGGCTCGGTAATCAGATAGAAATGCTCGCAAGCGTGCAAAGGCAAGGTCACGCCGGACGCCGCAGCCAGATCGCGCCCCCACATGCCGCCGCAGTTCACCACGACATCGCAGGCGATATGCCCCGGCGCGCCGCAGGCCAGATAGTCCACCCCGGTCACCCGACCTTGGGCCTGGGTCACCCCGACCACCTTGGTATGCTCGAAAATCGAGGCCCCCCGCAGCCGCGCGCCCTTGGCCAAAGCCATCGCGATATTGGCCGGATCGCACTGGCCATCGCGCGGCAAATGCACCGCGCCGACCACACCCGCCACATTAAGATGCGGATACATCGCCTTGACTTCGCTCGCAGAAATCTCGGTGACATCAACATCGAAAATCCGCGCCACCGTGGCTTGCCGCAGCAACTCCTCATGCCGCGCTTGGGTCAGCGCCACGGAAATCGACCCCACCTGCCGCATGCCGGTCTCAACCCCGGTCTCAGCCGCCAGCTTCCCATATAAATCCGCCGAGTACTTGGCCAACCGGGTCATGTTGGCCGAGCCGCGCAATTGGCCGATCAGCCCGGCCGCGTGCCAGGTCGTCCCGGAGGTCAGCTGCTTGCGCTCCAACAGCACCACATCGCGCCAGCCCAGCTTCGCCAGATGATACGCCACCGAACAGCCCGAGACGCCGCCGCCAATCACCACCGCCCGCGCGTTCTTTGGAATCTCAGCCACTTTTTCGCCCTTCATCTGTCCAAAAATATCCCGGGGGTCCGGGGGCTGGCCCCCGGCTTTGGTCACGCGCGGATCCGCTGGTTTTTCGCATCCCACAACGGCGCATCCGCTTGCACCACAGCCGGATAGCGCGTCCCGAAAATCTCGACCTCCACCGCTGTGCCCGGCACATTCACCTCCGCTTTCAGCATCCCGAGGCCAATACAAGCGCCAACCCGATGCCCGTAATAGCCCGAGGTCACCTCGCCCATGATCGCCCCGTTCGCCCATATCGTCGACATCGTGGGCGGGTCTTGCGCGCCCGCCTCAATCACCAAAGTGCAGAACCGCTTGGTCACCCCGCGCTGCTTTTCCGCCGCCAAGGCGGCGCGGCCGCGAAACTCCGGTTTGGTCCAGTCGACAAACCGCTCAAGACCGCCTTGCAAGATGCTGTAATCGGTCGACAAATCAGCCTTCCACGCCCGATAGCCCTTTTCGATCCGCAAGGAATTCAGCGCGAACATCCCGAACGGGCGCAAGCCCAAAGGCGTGCCAGCGGCCAGCACCGCGTCCCAGACCTGCGGCACATCGCCCAGACGCGCGTGGATTTCCCAGCCGAGTTCGCCGGCAAAACTGACCCGGAACAGATAAACCTCCGCCCCGGCGATCTGCGCGGTCTGAAGGGTCAACCACGGTTTGGCCAGGTCGGCCTCGGTCACCTTGGCCAGAATCTCACGGGCTTTCGGCCCGGTCAGGATCTGGCAGGACCAGTGATCGCTGCTGTCCGACAGCACCAGCCCCGGATCCAGATGCCGCAAAAGCCATGCCTTGTCATGGCCCTGCGCGGTCGCGGCGGTGATCAGCAAAACTTCCGCCTCACCCAGCCTTGCCACCGACATTTCGGTGACGATCCGGCCCTGATCGTCGCTGAAATAGGCCAGCCCCAACCGCCCGACCGGCGGCACCTTGCCGGTGATCTGACGCGACAGCCAGTCCGCCACCCCCGGCCCGGTGATCCGAAAGCGCGAGAACCCCGGCAGGTCCAATATCCCCGCCGCATCGCGCACAGCCTCGCATTCGGCCTTCACCGCGCCGAACCACGGGCCTTCGCGGTCCCAGGTCTGTTGGGCGGATTCCGTTATGTCATCGCCGGGCCGGGCATACCACAGGGGACGTTCCCACCCATTATATGGTCCAAACTGCGCCCCTAAAGCCGATGTCCGCGCGTGGACAGCACTCAATTTCTTGCCCCGCCCCTCGGGCCAGCTATGGTGCGGGAACTGGATGGCGTATTCGTGGCCGTAAACCTCCATGGCCTTTTTCACGCAATAATCCTGATCCTCGAACCCGGTAAACCGTCGCGGATCGCAGGACCACATGTCCCATTCGGTGGCGCCTTGGGTGATCCATTCGGCCAGAACCTTGCCAGCACCACCGGCCTGACAGATGCCGAAGGTGAAGACGCAAGCCTCGAACGCATTCGGCACCCCCGGCATCGGGCCGATCAGCGGGTTGCCATCGGGCGTATAGGGGATCGGGCCGTTGATCACCTTGGTCAACTGAGCCTTCTGGAGCAACGGCACCCGGGCCATCGCATCGGCGATATGCCATTCCAGCCGCTCGAGGTCATCCGGGAACAGCTGGAACGAAAAGTCCTGCGGGAAAGGGTCGTCCTTGGTGACCCAATGCGCCCGGCAATTGGCCTCATAGGGGCCAAGGTTGAAGCCGTTCTTCTCTTGCCGCAGGTAGTAGCTTGAATCCACATCGCGCAGCAAAGGCAGTTTGTGACCGGTGGTTCGGGAATATTCCGCCAGTTCGGGAATCGTGTCGAACAGCAGATACTGATGGCTCATCACCGTCATCGGCAGGTCACGGCCAAAGAGTTTGCCGATCTCCCGAGCATAATACCCCGCCGCATTCACCACGTATTCACAGCGGATCTCGCCCTTGGGGGTCGAGATCAGCCATGCGTCGCCATCCCGCCGCACCCCGGTCACCGGGCAAAACCGTTCAATCCGCGCGCCCATCTGACGTGCGCCCTTGGCCAGAGCCTGAGTCAGCTGTGCGGGGTCAATGTCGCCGTCATAGGGGTCGTGGAGCGCGCCGGTCAGCTCGTGGGTTTGCAGGAAAGGGTAGAGTGATTTCACCTGATCCGGGGTCAGGATGTTCAAATCCATGCCCTGAGACCGGCCCATGCCGACTACGCGCTGAAACTCCTGCAACCGCTCTTTCGTATGGCCCAACCGCACCGATCCGGTGACATGGTAGTTCATCGGATAGTCAACTTCCGCGCCCAAGCCCCGGTAAAGGCTGGCAGAATAGCGCTGCATGTTCATGATCGACCAGCTTGACGAAAACGTCGGCACATTGCCCGCCGCATGCCAGGTGCTGCCCGCGGTCAGCTCGTTCTTCTCCAACAGCACGCAATCGGTCCAGCCCGCCTTGGCCAGATGATACAGCGATGAGACCCCGACCGCCCCGCCGCCAATGATCACCACCCGCGCTGATCTTGGAAAATCGGCCATCTCGCACTCCCATTTCAGCACCAGTATCCTCCGCCCTGCCCGGGCTTTCAATTCGCCAGATACCACGCTAATGATCGACAAAGCCGATCAGAGGCCGCTGATGCAGATCGAACTTATCGACACATTCCTCGACCTGATCGAAACCCGCAGTTTTCACCGCACGGCAGAGCGGTTGCAGGTCACCCAATCGACGATTTCCGCCCGGGTGCAGGCGCTGGAAGCCTCGGTCGGGGCGCGGCTGTTCACCCGGTCGCGGGCCGGCACCGACCTTTCGACCGAGGGGCTGAAATTCGAGGTCCATGCCCGCAGCCTGCGCCACGGTTGGAGCGAAGCCCGGCGCGCCGTCGCGGCCTCCGGCACCGCCGCGATCACCCTGCGGATCGGCATCCAGAACGACCTCGCCGCGGTCAACATCGGCGATTGGGTCACCCACTTCCGCAAATCACTGCCCGAATGTGCGTTCTATATCGAGCCGGATTACTCCGCCCAGATGTGCAACGACATCGACCGTGGTGCTTTGGATTTCGCCGTGGTGTTCACCCCGCAAGCCCGGCCCGACCTGTTCATCGCTTCGTTAGGCGAGGTGAGCTACCGCCTGATCAGCAGTGACCCCACGCGCAAGGCCGATCTGAACCCGGCCCGCTACATCCGGGGCGCCTATTCCCACGCGTTTGACGCGACCCACCGCCAGGAGATGCCGGACCATGCCGCAGCCACGCTCGCCTCTGGTCAAAGTGCGGCGGTGGCAGCGCTTTTGGCCACGCTCGGCGGGGCCGCCTATGTGATCGAGCCCACCGCCGCCCGGATGATCGCCGCCGGGTTTCATCCGGTCGAGGATGCCAGGCCGATCTCCCAGCCGATCTACGCCGTGATGCACCAACGCCACCGCACCAGCCGGATGCACCAACGCCTGACCCGGATTGTGGCGCGCGAGATTGCCGGGCGGGGCTAGGCGCTCGGCGGACCCGGCTGGTGTGATGAGCGCCCGGAAAACTTGTCAGTGGAAGGTTTTCAGCGAAGAACGCCGCGCGCACCTGCGGGGCCCCCCCCCCCCCAGACCCCCCGGTGGGATATTTTTGGACAGATGAAACGGGTCAGTTGCCAAGGATGCCCGGCAGCCGCAGGCCATGATCGCGGGCGCATTGGAGCGCCGTCGCGTAGCCCGCATCGGCATGGCGCCAGACCCCGGAGGCCGGGTCGTTCCACAAGACCCGCGCGATCCGCTTGGCGGCCTCAGGTGTTCCGTCAGCGACGATAACCACGCCCGCGTGTTGGGAAAACCCCATGCCAACCCCGCCGCCGTGATGGATGCTGACCCAGGTGGCACCCGATGCGGTGTTGACCAGCGCGTTGAGCAGCGGCCAGTCGGAAACCGCGTCGGAGCCGTCTTGCATCGCCTCAGTCTCGCGGTTGGGCGAGGCAACCGAACCGGCATCGAGATGATCTCGCCCGATCACGATGGGCGCTTTAAGTTCGCCGCTGGCCACCATTTCGTTGAACATGAGGCCGGCCCGGTGGCGGTCGCCAAGGCCAATCCAGCAGATACGGGCCGGCAGGCCCTGAAACGCGATCCGCTCCGCCGCCATGTCGAGCCAGCGGTGCAGGTGATGGTTTTCCGGCAACAGGCGCTTCATGGCCGCGTCGGTTTTGGCGATATCCGCCGGGTCGCCCGACAGAGCCACCCAACGGAACGGCCCGATGCCCTTGCAGAACAACGGACGGATATAGGCAGGCACGAAACCCGGGAAAGCGAAGGCATTCTCAAGCCCCTCATCTTTCGCCACCTGCCTGATATTGTTGCCATAATCCAGCGTCGGCACTCCGGCATTCCAGAAATCCACCATCGCCGCGACCTGGGTGCGCATCGAGGCACGGGCGGCCTTTTGCACGGCTTTCGGGTCCGTTTCCTGACGGCTGCGCCATTCGCCCGGGGTCCAACCCACCGGACAATACCCGTGCAGCGGATCGTGGGCCGAGGTCTGGTCGGTCACAATGTCAGGCCGATGCCCGCCCGCCACCATCCGGCGATAGATTTCGGGGAAAATCTCAGCGGCGTTGCCGATCAGACCGACCGACTTCGCCGCACCCTTCGCACACCACGCATCAATCAGCGTCAAAGCTTCATCCAATGTCTGAGCTTTGGCGTCCAAGTATCTGGTGCGAATACGCAAATCAATCCGGGGCTCGTCGACCTCAACCGCCAGACAGCAGGCCCCGGCAAACACAGCGGCAAGCGGTTGCGCGCCGCCCATGCCGCCCAGACCGCCGGTCAGGATCCAGCGGCCGGTCAGATCCCCGTTGTAATGCTGGCGTCCGGCTTCGGCAAACGTCTCGTAAGTTCCCTGCACAATCCCTTGAGTTCCAATGTAAATCCACGAACCCGCAGTCATCTGGCCATACATCATCAGGCCCTTTTTATCCAACTCGTTAAAATGTTCCCAGTTAGCCCAATGCGGCACCAGATTGGAATTGGCGATCAGCACGCGGGGCGCATCGGTATGGGTTTTCACAATCGCAACCGGCTTGCCGGATTGCACAACGAGCGTCTCATCCGCCTCCAGGTCGCGCAAAGCCGCACAGATGCGGTCGAAATCCTCCCAGGTGCGGGCAGCCCGCCCGATACCGCCATAAACTACCAATTCATGAGGGTTTTCAGCGACATCCGGGTGCAGGTTGTTCATCAGCATCCGCAGGGGCGCCTCGGTCAACCAGGATTTCGCGCTGATTTCGGTGCCGGTTGCGGGATAAATGTCGCGGGTGTTGTGGCGGGTCATGTCATCCTCCCAAAATCGGCAGCGGAATTGCTGTCGCGTCGGTCAGTGCGCCCGAAGCGATCAAACCGGCGGCAGCGGCAAGATCGGGGGCCATGAAACGGTCGTCGCCCAAGGTCGCGACGTCTTGCCGCAGGCGGGCGACCACGGCTTGCAGCGGCGTCGAAGTCCGCAAAGGGCTTCTGAATTCAATGCCTTGCGCGGCAGTGATCGCCTCCACGCCCAAAATGACATTCAGGTTGTCGACCATCCGGCTTAAGCGGCGGGCACCATGGGCGGCCATGCTGACGTGATCTTCCTGATTGGCGGATGTGGGGGTTGAATCGATCACGGTCGGATGGGCCAGGTGCTTGTTTTCGCTCATCAAAGCGGCGGTTGCCACTTCGGCGATCATCAGACCGGAGTTGAGGCCCGGACGCGGCGAAAGGAACGCCGGTAGATCGAAGCTCAGCACCGGATCGACCATCAAAGCCACCCGCCGCTGGGCAATCGCGCCGATTTCGCTGATCGCCATGGCAATCATATCTGCAGCAAAACCAACCGGTTCCGCGTGGAAGTTGCCACCGGAAACGATCTGGCCATCGGCCAGAACCAGCGGGTTATCGGTCGCGGCATTGGCCTCAATCTCCAGCGTGCGGCCAGCCTGACGCAGAATATCCATAGCAGCGCCGGTGACTTGCGGCTGACAGCGGATGCAATAGGGGTCCTGCACCCGACTGTCGCCCTCCCGATGGCTTTCGCGGATGACCGAGCCTGCCAGCAGGGCGCGCAAGGTCGCCGCAGCCTCGATCTGGCCGGGATGACCGCGCAAGGCGTGAATCTGCGGCTCCAACGGTGCGGTGGAACCCATGATGGCGTCGGTCGACAGCGCCGAAGTCACCAGCGCATTCTGCGCCGCCCGCCACGCGCCGAACAGACCAACCAGCG
>JAYTQA010000330.1:0-3210 GCA_043746955.1 bacterium
ATCATCGACGCCCTTGCCCGATGGCCCGTTGACCAGATCATAGGCCGGGTGCTTGTCGGACCATGCGGTCGGCAGCCCCGCCGCCTTGATCACCTCGAACACCGTGTTGACCCGTAAAAACTGGTGCGGATAGACCACAGCACACCCTTTGGCCCCGTCACGCGGCAGCAGCGCTTCATTCAGACCGCCGGCATCCACCTGCTCGGGCACCTTGTCGAGGCTTTCGTCATAGACAATCTCGGTGCCCTTGACCTTGCAATCCGACCCCGGCGCGGACAACGACCGGTCATAACTGTCGTCATAATACACCCCGGTCGACTTCGGACTGCCGCCGGTCACAATCGCCAGCAGACCCGGAAAGCTGTCGGACGGCATCGCGGTCGAGGCGTGGTCATAATGCACGCCCATGCCCGCCAGCGTGGCCATCGCCGATTTCGGATTGGCCGCGACATAGGTCGACAGATCGCTGTCATGCAGCCCGTCGACACTGATCAGCAGCACATGGCTGATCGTACCTTTGATGCCATCAGCCGCCGCACCCTGCGCGAATAGGGCTGCCGAGACGAGCAGCGCGCCCGCCACAGATTTCGTGAATGTCATGCGAAGTCTCCCTGGCCGCATCACGCGGCGAGGGGAGCCTTACCCGGCCCAGATGACAGTGCGGCGACAGTCCTCTGACAGTTTGACGACAGACTGCCGCCGCAACGGCACGCGGCCAAAGTCAGCCGCAACGCCAGTTTGCCGCCGCCTGCTTCAATACGGTCAGAAAGCTTTGCACCTTCAGCGTGCGGTGCAAATCGACATGGGTCACGATCCACAGTGGCGAATCCCAATCCGGCTGCGAGGGCAGAATCTCCACCAGATCGGGGTCTTGCTCGGCATCGCGGATTGGCAAAAAGCCCAGACCCAACCCGGCGCGCACAGCTGCGTTATGGGCGTCGGGTTCGCTCGCCAGATAGGTCTGCGCGTCCACTGGCACGTGATCGCGCAGCCAGCGGTTGGACGGCGCGCGGTTGTCGGGGTCAACCGGGCCGATGAACCGGTGGCCGACAAAATCGCCCGGACCGGCCGGCTGGCCATGCCGGGCGATATAGGCTTTGGTGCCGTAAAGTGCGGCCTTCATCGTGACCAGCGGCTGCACGACATAATCGGCAGCCTCCGGGGCTGACCCGGCCCGGATCGCCACATGCGCCTCGCCGTAATCCAGCCGGAACAGCCGCATGTCGGAATAAAACCGGATCGTCACCGCCGGGTGCGCCGCCTGAAAGCTGCCAAACACCGGGGTCAGAATATGCGCGATGCCAGAGATCGAGGTGACCACCAGTTCGCCGGTCACCGTCTCGCCTTGGCCCTTGATCCGGCTGACCAATTGGCCGAACTGCTCTTCGGTCCGTTGCGCGGTTGACAGCAAATCCCGCCCGGCCTCGGTCGGCGTGTAGCCACGGGCGTGGCGTTGAAACAGCTTGGTTCCGAGGCGTTTTTCCAACGCGTCGATGTGGCGAATGACCGTGGCATGGTGGACACCCAGCACATCGGCGGCACCGGACACCGTGCCAAGCCGGGCGACCTGATATGCGGTGCGAATCTCGTCCCAGGTATCGACCATCATGCCTGTGCGCCCTTGAACAATGCACAGGCAGTTTTGCGCAACTGGGCGCTTTTGTGCAATGGGCTAAGTTTGGCAGGCACTGTCTAGCCGGGTTCAATCATCTTCAAGCAGTTTGCGCAGGGCACCGAAACGCGATTTCCACAAGTTTCTTTGCAGTTGGGCAAAACCCTCCAGACTGGCCATTCCGGCGGGGTTGATACTGCAATGGCGTTCGCGTCCGACCTTGCGGGACGTGACCAGATCGGCGGCTTCAAGGATCTTGATATGCTGGCCCAGGGCCGTCAGCGTGATGCCGATGGGGGTGGCCAGTTCCTTGACGGTTTGCTCTTTCAGGGTCAGGGCCGCATAAATGCTGCGGCGAGACTTGTCGCCAAGGGCTGCGAAGACGCCCTCTATCTGCGGTGGGAAATGCGGGTGCACGGACATGTCAGGCGGCCATGAGACGGCGCAGGTCGGTGAACACTTGCGTGAACCCCTGACGGCGCAACTGCGGGCCGTCGGAGCCTTCCAGATAGGTGCCCTGCTGGGTCAGCCTGATGACCGCTTTGCCGCCTTGGGTGCTGAATTCAAACGTCTCGGTCGAGACGGACCGGATGAGACCGCTGCTGGCCATGGTGGAGCGTTGCACCAGCAATTCATTGTCAATGCGCGCCAGGCATTCGCTTTCCATCTCGATCTTCATGCCGGGCACGGGAGTTTTGTCGTTCAGGACAAGGTGATACACTTCCTTGCCGCCGACAGAGGCGTCCAGCGTATAGGCGGTTGTGTCATGAGTGGCAGAATGGGTGCCATCGACATACCATGCGCGTTTGATCACAGGGTCGGTGAAGGCGTCGAAAAGCTTTTCAAGGGGGCAGTCAAAGGCCTCGGTCATTTCGAAGCTGTCGAATTGGACGTGCATGGCGGTCTCCTGTTGGTGAAGTATGTACTTCAGTAATGCTTCTGCCTGAATCAGTCAAGTTCAAACTTCATTGTTGGCGGTGTGGCTGTGAAAGCGGCCCGGATTTGAAAAGTGCCGCCGCAAGTCAACGATAGCCCGGCTTGACAGGGACGCGACGCGAGCGTATGCGCGGCGGAATTCCCCGGAGGCCTCACGCTTCCGGTCCCTTGGCCATTGCCGGGATCGCCACCTGTCAGCGCGTTGCGCCCGCAGGTGCCGTTCCGCTTTGGTCATTGCCGCCGCCCTGTGTAGAAGGAGAGAGCCATGTTTGAAAGCCTGTCAGACCGCCTTGGTGGCGTATTCGACCGTCTGACCAAGGCCGGTGCGCTCACCGAAGCCGATGTCGATGCCGCCCTGCGCGAAGTCCGCACCGCCCTGTTGGAGGCCGACGTTTCCCTTGCCGTCGCGCGTGATTTCATCAAGGCGGTCAAGGTCCGCGCCACTGGTCAGGCCGTCACCAAATCCATCACCCCCGGCCAGCAGGTCGTCAAGATCGTCCATGACGAGCTGATCGCCGTCCTCGCCGGCGATGGCCCCGCCGATGCGCTCAAGATCGACAACCCGCCCTCGACGATCCTGATGGTCGGCCTGCAAGGCTCCGGCAAAACCACCACCACCGCCAAGCTGGCCAAACGCCTGAAAGAACGCAACAACAAGCGCG
>JAYTQA010000331.1:0-8521 GCA_043746955.1 bacterium
TGGCGTCTGACCATCGCCGATGACGGGGCGATCGATGCCACGGCGGATGATCTGATAGGCCCCGCCCGTGGCCACACCGCTGGCCCCGCTTGCCAGATGCGCTACCGGATCCGGCTGCCCGCAGCCTCCGGCGGCCATGTCCTTGATGTGGTGGACTGGATGTATCTGATGCCCAATGGCACGATCCTCAACCGCAGCCAGTTCCGCAAGTTCGGCTTCAAGGTGGCGGAATTGATCGCCACCATGCGCCCCGCCACCGCCACCGCCGCCACCCTCGCACCCGACCATCCGGCTGGCCGATGAGCTTTACCGGCAAACGCTACTGGCTGGTCGGGGCCTCCGAAGGCCTGGGCCTGGCTTTGGCCCGCCAGTTGCACGCCAAAGGCGCCAAGCTGATCCTGTCCGCCCGCAACGCCGCCCGTCTGGCCGAAGTGTGCCGCGATTTGCCCGGTGCGGAAGCCCTCGCCCTCGACGTCGCCGACAGCGGTGCCGTCACCCGCGCCGCCGCTGAAATGGGCCCGCTCGACGGCCTGATCTGGCTCGCCGGGGTCTATACCCCGATGGCCGCCGATGCGCTCGACCCGGCAGCCCTCACCCAGATGTGCGACGTGAACTTCACCGGCTGCGCCCGGCTGATCGGCGCGGTCCTGCCCGCCATGATAGCCCGCAACCAGGGCCATATCGTGCTGACCGGCTCGCTGTCCGGTTTTCGGGGCCTGCCGGGTGCGATGGGCTATCAGGCCAGCAAGGCCGGCGTCATGGCGCTGGCCGAATGCCTCTACGCCGACCTGCGCCACACCGGCATCCGGGTGCAACTGGCCAACCCCGGCTTCATCAAAACCCGGCTGACCCGGAAGAACCGCTTCGCCATGCCGTTCCTGATGGAGCCCGCGCAAGCCGCCACCCAGATGATCACCCTGATGGAGAGCCAAGCCTTCAAACGCAGCTTCCCCACGGTCTTCTCATGGGCCTTCCGCCTGGCACAATTCCTGCCAGACTGGGCCTATTACCCGCTGTTTGCGCCCAAGAAATAGCGCCTTTGCAGCCCTTGATGGGACTGCTCGCTAGGGAACCTTGGGTAGCTGCGACCCGCAGCACCCCCCGCTTCCTGGGCAATGCCCACCAATTCTGAACAAAACCTTAACAAAAAAACGAAAATCTTGCTAAATCAACGTGTTACAAAAGCGTCCACATGTGGACGCCGCGCTTATTCGGGGCTGGCAGGCTGAAAACCGGCCCAGAATAGCCGCCACCCTCCCCAATTCTCACCCTTTCACCCGCAAACACGCCAGATAAAACCCGTCCATCCCGCCCCGCTCGGCCCAATAATCCGGCCGCAACCGCAAGCCCCGGTCGGTCATCCAACCAGCCTCAATCCCCGCCACCTCAGGCTTCAGCATCTCCAGCCCCTCATGCCGCGCCAGCGCGCCTGCCACCTGCGCCTCGCCCTCGGCCTGCAACAGCGAGCAGGTGCAATAGACCAGCCGCCCGCCCGGTTTGACAAACCCCAAAGCCCGGTCCAAAAGCTGCGCCTGCAACGCCACCAAAGCCGGAATATCGCCCTCAGCCCGTAAAAACGGCAAATCCGGGTGCCGCCGGATCGTGCCGGTGGCCGAACACGGCGCATCCAGCACCACCGCGTCAAACAACCGCTCCGGCTGCCACTGCAACGCATCCGCCGTGACAATCGTGGCCGCAAGCCCGGTCCGCGCCAAATTCTCCCGGAGCCGCCCCAGCCGTGGCCCCGAGATATCCAGCGCCGTCACCACTGCCCCGCCATCCGCCAGCTGCAAGGTTTTGCCACCCGGTGCCGCGCATAGGTCGAGCACCGCCAAACCCCGGACCTCGCCCAGCAGCCGCACCGCCAGCGCCGCCGCGGCATCCTGAACCCAGAACGCGCCCTCGGCAAAGCCCGGCAGGCCCGAGATCTGCCCCGCGCTGGCCAGCCGCAATGACCCGGTAGGCAAAACCTCCGCCCCGGCAATCTCTACGACTTGCCCCGCCTTCACCGTCAAATCCACCGGCGGCACCCGCGCCTGCACCGCCTCGATTACGCCCACCGCGACCTTGCCATACCGCGCCACCAGCGCGCTCCTGAGCCAGCCCGGCAACCTTTGCGCCGGCCCGGCCACCACGACCGGCGGCACCAATTTCCGCAACACCGCGTTGATCATCCCGGCCAGCCCATGCGTCGTCTTATCCCGCCGCGCCAGTTCGACCGCTGAGTTCACCACGCCGTGCGCCGCCCCGCCCTCCGCCAGTTCCACCACCGCCAGCCGCAGGATGTTCAAAGCCCCGAGCGGCGGCGCCTTGTGCAGAAACCCGCCCAGCATCCGGTCAATCGGCTCGGCCTGGCGCAGCACGGCACTGGCCAACCGTTGCGCCCGCGCCCGGTCGCCGACCGAAAGCCCGGCCAAAGGCGAGCCGCTGACCTCCGCCGCCAGTTCCGCCAGCGATTGGCCCTGGCCCAGCACGCCATCCAAGACCGCCAGAACCGCCCGCCGCGCCGCCAAACCCTCTGCCATCGCCCGCCCTTGATCTGAGTTGATTGCGCCTTATACACTAGCGGATGGATTGCCAAGGATCGCTCCCATGCCCGACCAAACCCCCGACCAAACCCCCGACCTTCCGCCCGCAGCCCAACGCGCGCTGGCTGAAGCCCACGCCCGCAGCCAAGCCGCCGCCAAACCCCCGCTGCCGCCCGAACTGGGCGGCCCAAAAGGCCCCGAGCCTATCCGCTACGGCGACTGGGAACGCAAAGGCCTCGCCGTCGACTTCTGACACCAAAATTTTCTGTCCAAAAATATCCCACCGGAGGTCTGGAGGGTGTGAAACCCTCCAGCGCTCCCAACCCGCACTCCCTGTCAGATCTGGCCGCTTCAACCCCACAAAACCGGCTGCACATCGTAGCCGATATACAACGGATGCTTCGGCAGCCCCGCCTGGCTCAACCCCAAATGGTACAACGGCAAGCCCAGCCCGCGCAGCAAAGCCTGCACGACCGCCCCGCGCCCCAGATGCGCGCCATGGGTTCCCCAGGCGCAAATCACCCGGTCCGCCTGCGCAGCCATTGCCAAAATCGCCGCATCATTGCCGGGCCCGACCGGATCGGCCGCCGCCCGCATCAGCTTCGGGTCGGTTGCCCGAAACCCAAAGATATTGCCGACCGCAAAGCCGCCAAACCCCAAAGCCCGCGCGCGCCGCTCGCAGCGCTCCACCGTCGGATCGTTCTGCGCCTCGGTCGCGGTCGATGGGTTTAACATCACAAACACCACCCTGGGCCCCTCATGCCACACCCGTTCCAACCGATAGCGATAGGCCTCGCAGTCGGAATAGACCGCCACACTGGCCGCATCGCCCTTCTGAAACGCCCGGGTGATCATTCCCGGTCCAGCCCAAACACCCGGGAGGGATGGAACATCCCCAACCGCACCGCGCCCAAGCCCAAGGCCCGGCCCTGATGCGACGCCCAAACCTCGCCCTCCGCACTCTCAAACACCGCGCCCGGATTGCCCAGCATGATCTTGCGCGCCCCGTCCGCCGTAGCCTCGACCCGCGTCATATCCGCCAAAGCCGCCTCAATCGGCAGCAACCGCTCGTGCAACTGCCCCGCCGCGCCCAAGGCCAGAACCTCATCCCAGGTCAGACCATCGCTTACGTCAAACGGCCCCGACCAGGTCCGCCGCAACCAGTTCACATGGCCCAGACAGCCCAGAACCCGGCCCAAATCCCGCGCAATCGCCCGGACATAGCCGCCCTTGCCGCAGACCATCTCCAGCACGACATGATCGGCATCCGGCCGCGCCACCACCGCCAGCCGCGCCACCCACAACGGCCGGGCGGCAAGCTCAAACGCCGCCCCCTCGCGGGCCAGTGCGTAAGCCCGCACGCCCTCGACCTTCACCGCCGATACCCGGGGCGGCACCTGCAGGATCTCGCCGCGAAACTCAACCAAAGCCGCCTCGATCGCCGCATCCGATGGCCGAAGCGCCGACTGCGCCACCACCGCGCCCTCCGCATCATCGGTGGCGGTTTGCTCGCCAAACCGCACCTCGAACCGGTAGCATTTCAGCGCGTCGGTCAGCACCGGCACCGTCTTGGTGGCCTCCCCCAAAGCCACCGCCAAAACACCGGTCGCCGCAGGGTCCAGCGTCCCGGCATGGCCCGCCTTCTGCGCCTGCAACAGCCACTTCACCTTGTTCACAACATCGGTCGAGCCAATCCCCGCCGGTTTATCGACAATCAGCCAGCCCGACAGTTTGCGCCCGCTCTTGCGTCCCATTCAGTTGCGCTCCACCAGCCCGACAATCGGCCCGACCGCGAACCCCGCCCCGCTGCGCCCCATCGCCGCCACCGCCATCCGGCTGACCGAGCCGTCAAAGTACAAAGCCGCCTCCGCCCCCAGCACGTCACGGAAAAACCGCGCAAACCGGTCGAAATTCACCGCCTCATCGGAAATCGCAAACCACGCGGTCTTGCCATCCCCACTGACCCCAACCCCGTTGCGGATATGATCCGAGGTTGAATCGGCCTGAAACGCCGGATGCAGCGCGCCTGCAATCACCAGCATCGGCCCCGATTGGGTGGCATAGCGGCACTTGAAGGGGTGAGCGGCAAAGCTGCGGCTTTCCACCACCGCCAAGCGGTCGCCGACACAAAACACCCCGTTCGGCAACAGCCCGAAATTGCCCGGCCCTTCGGCGGTGATGATCTTGTGCTTCTCAACCCCGGCTTCGATATATAGCCCGACCGGCGATTGATCCGGCTTAAACATCCCGGCATTCATCGCAAAAGCCAGATGCTGGCCGGTCGCGGCCAAGCTGGCATCGACCGCACCAAACCCGCCATAGGGCAGCCCGTCCGCACCGTTCAGAAACAGCCGCAGATCGTCACCCGCCTCCGCCGTGCAATAGGTGAAGGCTATGGCCTCAAAGGTGGTGGTCTGACACGCAGCCGCCGCCGCCGCCCCCGGGCTGGCGATCAGCGCCACACCGATCAGCGCCACAGCGAACAGCACTGCGCGCATCACTCAGGCGTCGCGCATCGGATCGTCAACCCCGTCGTCCGGCGCATCCTTCGCCGCAATGTCACGCATCACGACCGGGTCAGAGAACATCCGCCGGGTTTCGTCCAGCCGGTCAAATGTCGCATCCCGGCGGAACCGCAGGTCCACCGCATAGCGCAAGATCACCGCTTCCGAGACTTTCTTGCGCAAAATTCCTCTGTGCCGGGCCAAAGCCTCAATCGCCGCATCGACATTGCCGCTGCCCAGCAAGGGCATCACGAACACCGTGGCGACCTTCAGGTCGGACGACACCGACACCTCGCCGATCGTGATCGGCATGGTGTCAAAAACCGGATCGTGAATCTCGCCCTGAGACAGGATCTCAGACAGACACCGCCGGATCATTTCGCCCACGCGCAGCTGCCGCTGTCCGGGCCCTTTGGAGGTTTGCTTGGCCATGGGGGCGCTTTAAGCCGAAACGCCGCCAGTCGCAATCCTCCGGTGCCAAGTGGTGTCACCTCCCGCATGATTCGCCCCATTTTGGTTAACGCCGCGACCGCAACCCGCTGTAGCTACAAAAGAACTACAGAAAAACTACAAAGAAACTACAGATAAACTCCAGCACACATTTCGCCCAATCCCCCGGATTAACCCATCGTTCTCAACCCGTTACCGGAAATCCTTGCGCAAATCCCCTCACCCGGCATAAACCCGGCCAAAATGGAGGCGGATATGACAGACAAGCCCGGAATCGTGGTCACCGGCGCATCCGGGCGGATGGGTCAAACCCTGGTCCGACTGATCCTCGCCTCCGACCGCTGGCACCTGATCGGCGCCATCGAGCGGCCCGGCAACGCCTGGCTTGGCCGCGATCTGGGTGAGGCGATGGGCCTCGGCAACCTCGGTGTCACCGTGACCGACGACCCCCTTCCCGCCTTCGCCCGCGCCCGCGCCGTGGTCGATTTCACCGCCCCGCAAGCCACACTCGGTTTCGCCAGCCTCGCGGCCCAAGCCCGCCTGGTGCATGTCATCGGCACCACCGGGCTTGAGCCCGAACATCACCGCAAGCTCGACCTCGCCGCCCATCACGCCGCCATCATCCAGGCCGGCAACATGAGCCTGGGGGTTAATCTGCTCACCCGCCTTACCCAAAAAGTCGCCCAAGCCCTTGATATGGATTGGGATATCGAAATTGTCGAAGCCCACCACCGCATGAAGGTCGACGCGCCGTCCGGCACCGCCCTGATGCTGGGCGAGGCCGCCGCCGCCGGTCGCGGCACCACGCTCGATGCCGCCAAAACCGCCGCCCGCGATGGCATCACCGGGGCGCGCAGCCGGGGCACCATCGGCTTTTCGTCGATCCGGGGCGGCGATATCGTCGGCGAACATGACGTGATCTTTGCTTCCGACGGCGAACGGATCACGCTGCGCCATGTCGCCACCGACCGTGCCATTTTCGCCCGCGGTGCTCTGAAAGCCGCCCACTGGGGCCTTGACCAAAAGCCGGGCCGCTACGACATGATGGATGTGCTCGGCCTCTGACCGAATTCATCTGGGCGAAAATACTCCCGCCGGAGGCCCCGGCCTGCCAATAGAAATCCCGCTTCCCTTCTGCCGCCATCCCGCCTATACGCGCGCATCTTCCCAAGACCGGAGGATACAAGGGCCTTGCTGGACGACATCCCGGCTCGTGCCGTCACCCAACCAACCTTTAGGAGATCCCGATGTCGATCACCGTCGAAGAAAAAGCCCGCCTTATCAAAGAGTTCGCAACCAAGGAACATGACACCGGCTCGCCCGAAGTTCAGGTGGCGATCCTGTCCAGCCGGATCGCCACGCTGACCGAACACTTCAAAAGCCACAAGAAAGACAACCACTCGCGGCGCGGTTTGCTGATGCAGGTCGCCCAACGCCGCAAACTGCTGGACTATCTGAAATCCAAAGACACCACCCGCTACACCGCACTGATCACCCGCCTCGGCCTGCGCCGCTAAAGCGCATTTTCGAAAAGTGCGGCGCGGTTTTTGGAAAAAAATGCGCGCAAAAACAAAAGTCTAAAGCGGTTGTTTGATCCCTGTCAAACCCAAACCGCTTTATTCATACCCTGTTGCAACGCCCGACGCCCGTAGCGATTGCTGCGGGCGTTTTGCATGGGATGAGGCGAACATGGCTTGCCCGTGCAGGTCAGGCCAAGCGGCCTTGCCGCCTGACCCGACGATGCGGCTTTCGGGGGGCTCGCTAAGCCGGATAGAAGCCGTCGCCATAGCCCGAAACGACCACCGGGCGGAGACCCTGCGGCACCAGATCGTCAAAAGTCCGTTGATAGCCTGCGCTGTCGAGGCCGTGTCTGGCCTGCCAATCGCCGACCGCGTCATCATGCCAGATCGCGGCATAGCGGGCGATGCCGGTGTCGGAATAGCCGCAGACTGACACCAGATGGTATCCCGCCTGCAGGTTCTGATCGAACGCCGCCTGATATTCGCTCGCGGTCAAACCGTGGCGCCCAATCCAGCCCAAACCCGGCCTGCGCTCCCACAGGGCTGCAAAGCGCACATCGACGCCGACGCGGTAGCCCGAGACCTGCACCGGGGTATAGCCGTCCGCCGCCATCTGATCGAAGGTCTGCTGATACTGGCTGCGCGACAGCCCGTGCCGCGCCTGCCATTCGGGGCCTGACGACTGGTCCCACAGTGCGGCATAGCGCGCCTGACCGTTTTCGGCATAGCCGCTGACGCAACGCAGGCGGTAGCCTTGGGCAACAAGTGTGTCAAACGTCGCCTGATAGTCTTGGTCGGTCAGGTTGTGCCGCGCCACCCAGGCCGGGCCCTCGCTTTGTTCCCAAACCGCGTTGAACCGGGATCCGATGCCTTCGGAATAGCCGTTGATCCATACCGGGCGATAGCCCAGTTGGCCCAGCACGTCGAACTGCGCCTGATAGGTTGCGCCGTCGATGTTGTGGCGGGCCACAAAGGGCAGTCCGTTCGACCGTTCGAACAGGGCCGCAAATCGGGTGTTGAACCGGGTCATAGCAACCGGAAAGTTCGACCAGCCGCTGGCATTGTAGATGTCTGAAAAGTTGAGATCGACGTTGAACTGCCAGCCGTTCAGCGTGCCGGGTGCGGTTGGTGCGGTCGAGGGCGCGATGTAAAACGTCAGATGCGCGCCATTGTTGGAAAAGCTGCCGTTCACGTCATGCGGGCCGTCGGCCAGATAGGCAGTGCCCAACCGGGTCGGCTGGCCCGGATTGGCCATGTCTTCGGAGCGCCGCAGGATCAGCCGGAATTCGGCATCCCCGGTGTTGACCCGCCAATTGCCCAGCCAGCACGCCTCGGACTGCACAAAGGTCGGGTCCACGACATCGGTGATGTAATAGCCGCCGGTGATCGTCCAATTGGGGTCGTTGGCATAGGCGATTTCGATGAAAGCCCCTTCGCCCCATTGGTTCTTGGCGATAAAAACTTGCCGATTGCGGTCGAACCCGATGATCAGCAGGCAGTGTCCGCCGACATTCGGGGT
>JAYTQA010000332.1:0-8480 GCA_043746955.1 bacterium
ATTGGCGAAAGGCAGAACGGCAAGGGCGGGCCGTGGGGTGTCAGAGGCCGCCGCAACCGGTATTTGCGGCAGGACCAACCGATACCCCACGCGCGGCACGGTGACGATCCAGTCGCGGCCTGCGGCATCGGTCCCGAGCAGTTTGCGCAAAAGGCCGATCTGGACGGTCAGGTTGCCTTCCTCGACCGTGGTGTCGGGCCAGACCTGATCCAGAAGGGCAGTTTTGGCGACGGCTTGACCGTTGGCGTTCAAGAGGGCTTGCAGCAGGGCGCAGGCGCAGTGGCCAAGTTCGCTGGATTGGCCGTCGCGGGTCAGGGTGCGGCGGTCGGGGTCGAGGCTGAAGGGGCCGAAGGTTTGGGGCATGTCGCAGCCTAGCCTGTGGGGGTCGGAATGCAACAAAAGCCGGGGGAGTTTCCCACTCCCCCGGGCCCCCTCGTGGGATATTTTTCGACAGATGAATGGTCCTACTCAGCCGACAGGCTTTGCGCCAGCCGCATCAGGGTGACGGCTTCGGCGCGGTAGCCGTAGGGGTCGGGGCCTTTGGCGGCGGTGGCGAGTTGGATCGCTTGGGCATAGCGCCAGTTTCCCAGATAGGTGGAGTGTTCCAGGAGTTGGCCGAAGCCTGCGATGGCGGCGGCGAAACTGGCCTCTGGGTTGGTGGTCGTGTCGGGGGAGATCGGCGTTTCGATCAGGTGCGAATTGGCCTCGCCGGGGTTTTTGTAGCGCAGGCGCAGGAAACCCAGTTCTTTTGAAGCGCCGGTTTCGGGGGTTTTGGCATAGCGGAGCGCGTCGTTCAGAAGGGCAGGGCTGCCGACCGGGGTGACCTCGTACAAAGCGGTGACTTGCAGGCCGGCGCCGATCTCACCGGCGTCGACCTTGTCATTGTTGAAATCCTCCCGCCGCAGCGCGCGGGTTTCATAGCCGATCAGGCGGTATTCGGCGACCTGGGCGGGGTTCCACTCGACCTGAATTTTCACGTCATCGGCGATCGGGAATAGCGCACCGGTCAGCTGGTCGCCCAGAACCTTTTGCGCCTCGGACAGGGTGTCGATGTAGCTGGCGGTGCCGTTGCCGTTTTGGGCGAGGGCCTGCATGGTGGCGTCATCCAGATTGCCACGGCCAAAGCCTAAGACGGACAGGTAGGTGCCGTTGGTGCGTTCGTGGGCGATGAAGGTTTTCAAATCGTCAGGGTTGTCGATGCCGACATTGAAATCGCCGTCGGTGGCCAGAAGGATGCGCGAGGTGCGGCCGGGTTCGGCCATTTTATCGGCAACCTGGTAAGCAAGGGTCAGGCCTGCGGCACCAGCGGTCGAGCCGCCAGCCGCCAGATTGTCCAGCGCGTTCAATATGGTGGCGCGGTCGGAGGCGCGGGTGGGCGGCAGGACTTCGCCAGCGGAACCGGCATAGGTGACGATCGCCACACGGTCATTGGGAGAGAGTTTGGGCAGCATCAGGGCGAGGCTTTGTTTCAGAAGCGGCAGCTTGTTCGGCTCGTCCATGCTGCCAGAGGTGTCGATCAGGAAGATCAGGTTCAAGGGTGGGCGGTCGCTGACTTTGCGGCCCTGCAAAGCGATGTGGACCAGCTTGGTGTTGGGGTTCCACGGGGTTTGCAGGACGGAAATCGTCGGCTGAAAGGGTTGGTCAGCGCCGGGTTGCGGCAGGTCGTAGGGGAAGTAGTTGACCATCTCCTCGATCCGCACCGCCTCGGGTGGCGGCAGTTGACCGGCATTGAGGCTGGAGCGGATGATGGCATAGGCGGCGGTGTCGATATCGGCGGAGAAGGTCGAGACCGGCTCTTCAGCGGTGACATGGACCGGGTTTTGCGGGGCGTTGGCGAAGGCTTCGGTGGTGGGCAGGCGAGCGATGGCGGGCATGTCTAGGACATCAGGGGTGGACACGAGGCCAGAGGCTTGGGCGGAACGCTTGGCCATCGGCACCGGGGAAGGTGCCACCGAATCCATTTGCAGGGCTTCAGGGTTGGCCATGGTGGCAGCACCGGCGCTGGGTGGTGCGGCCTGCGCGGGACCAGCCTCGGCGATGGCGGCGGCAAGGGCGGTGTCATTGGGGGACGGGGCCTTGTCTGCCAAGGCGCCACGGTCCGCCGGGTTGGCGGGGGGCAACGGCGCTTCCATCACCGGCTTGGGCGCGGGGCGTGTTGTGGGCGTGGTTGCGGCCAGCCGGTCCTCGGCCTTTGGCAGTGGTGGGGCGGGGGCAGCCGCTGAAACCTGCGGCTGTGGTTCGGGCGCAATTGCGGTCAGGTTGGACACCTGCGGCGCGGGTTTGGTATCGGTCACGGTGGTCACTGGCGGCAACCGGTGTTGCATCATCGGCAGCACCAGCACCACGCCCAGCATTAAAGCGGCAGCGGAGGTGGTGGCGGCAAGGTATGGGCGGGCGGAGAGGGATTTGAGCATGAGACGCACCTTTGTCAGAAACCCCGCCTGCATTGGGCGGTCCTGATCAAGACGCGTCTGGTCGGGCGATCCTTGGCGGGACGCTTGGATTTTGTCGAAATTATCCAGCGCGAGCGCCAGGTCTGCGGCTTTGGCAGCGGCATCCGGTGCGGGGGTGGATTTCAGTGCGGCCCTTAGGGCATCGAATTCATCCGTCATTTTGCATCCTCCGCCGCCATGGCGCGCAGGCGTTTTTTCACTTCTGACATCCGCCACGCAACGGTGCCTTCGGACACGCCAAGCACCTCACCGGCCTGGGCCTGAGTAAGATCCTCCCCCAGAACCAGCGCCACGGTGTCACGGAGTTCAGGGGCAAGGCGCTGCATCGTTGTCGTCAGCCAATCCAGCGCCTGCACTTGGGTGGCGATTTCATCCTGACGGGCCAGTTCCCAATCGCCCCAACCCGCAGCGGCACGGGTGTGGGTGGCCTGACGGCGGCGGCGGTCGTGGGCGGCGTTGACGACGACGCGGTAAAGCCAGGTGGTAAAGCGCGCCTCGGCCCGGAAGGCCAGCAGCTTGGCGGGCAAAGCGGCGCAGATGTCCTGGGTCAGGTCCTGCGCCTCGGCCCGCAGGCCGGTCAGGCGGCAGGCCAGGCCATGGATGCGGTCATAGTGCCGGGTCACCAAGCTTGCAAAAGCCGCACGGTCGCCGAAAGCGGCGGCACGGGCGAGGCTTTCATCAGAGGTTTCCATGCGCATCACGGTAACTTGGACGCGGGCCGCCCGGCAATCCTTGGGCCACGTTCAAAAATTAGTAGAAAAAAAAGGAGGCGGGGGGGACATCCGCCTCCTTAGGGTGCTGAAAAGGGCTTTTGGGGAACCTTGCTCGATGGTCTCTTGTCCCCGAAACGGCGGGAACCGGTTAAGAGATCAGGCCGTCGAACAGACCAAACGCGCCGCCCCTTGTGTCCAGCATGTCAAGTTTGCCGGAGCGACGCGCATAGGCCACAATTGCGTTGTAGGTTCCGGGGCCAAAGCTGCCGTCAAGGCCGCCATGATAATAGCCATAGTTGGTCAGCGTCGCTTGAATCCGAATGCGTTCGCGCGGGGTATAGGTGTTGAAGGCCGCGGCAGCCGGGGTGGAATAGTAGCTTTGCACCGGCGGTTGATACACCGGCTGCGGCTGGTAATAGACCGGCTCGCGGTACACTGGCTCACGGTACACCGGCTGCGCGTAAACCGGGGCCCGGTAGCGATAGGCTGGCCGGGGCTGGTTCAACAAGGAGCCCAACAACAGCGTGCCCGCGATGCCAGTCACGATGCCCTGTTCGCGGTCGCCCCAAGCCAAAGCGGGAGCGGCAGAGGTGGCCAGCAGCGCCACTGCGACAGTACCGGCAATCAGTTTGGTTTTGAGGTTCGACATAAGGGGAAACATGTCATTTCCTTTCGGGTTGATGTGATGGCGTGCCTGCGGTTTCGGTTCCGGGGGCGTTTGCCTTGGACCACATCTGGACCTTTGCGGCGGGTTAGGCAAAATCAGCGCCTTGATAGGCGATAACAAGCGCCCTAAACCCGCTTAAGGGACTTATTTCAAACGGAAATCTAAATGCTTGCGCCAGTCCTCCTCGATTCGCCAAATGGCTTCAAGGATGGGCTCAACCACGAAAGAGTGGCCAACCTACGCGGTAGCAAGCTCGCCTCCCTCCGGGGTTATGGTGACGTGGCCGGCGATCAGCGCGACATATTCCACCGCAGCGTAGATCGCGGGAGAGCTGCCGCGGGTCGATTGCCAGATGCCAGCGGCCTGTCATCCGCAGCGGAGCTATGCCGCACCCAAGTCTTCAGACTTTGGCTGCCTTCGTTCACGGCCCAACCGTTCAGTGCTTCGGTTGACGGGGCAAGCTCAGGCGCGACCTAAGGCTTGGTGCACAGGATGCGGGTGTGCTTCTTTTCCGCGCCGACCTCGGCGACTGCACCGTAAGCTTTCAGGGCTTTTTTGCCGCCCTTTTGGTTGCGGCAGTCCAAAAGAATGGCCTTGGTCACCTGGGTTTTGAAGAAGGCGTCGTAGGTTTCGACCGGATAGTGAAAACCGCAGGACAGCAGGCTGATCGCCATTTCCACCGGGGCCAGATCTTCCAGCTTGGCACGGCGCGGGTTGATCGTGGTGATGGCGGGATCGGGCACGCCATTGGCCACAAGGAAGGCGCGGGCGTTGGCAAGGTCGGCATATCCAGCGCCGGTATCGTTGAAGCCAAAGTGAATGCCGTCCGTCTCCTCAATGTCGATCAGGATCAGGTCACAGCCGAACCGGCGATAGATCAGCAGGTCGATGAACGCTTGCCCGCAGCCAATATCGGCAAAGCGTTTGGGTGCGACCTTTTCGATATGCGGGGCGATTTTGTCGAAGATATCTGCGATTTCGGCGGTCACGGCGTCCAGAATTGTCTGGCGATGCTGGAGGACGGCGGCCTTCATCAAACCCTGCCAAGCGTCGCCCGATTTGCTGCGCGATGGGATGATTTTGTGCAGCCGGTTTGACCGTTGCAGACAGAGGTCAAACACCTGCGCCTCACCAATCATCGAATAGTCCAGCGATCCTGACATCAATGCCCCGTGACAGCGCGGATCAAAGAAACCATGCCGGGCAAGGTTAAGGGGTTATCGGTGCCGCCGCAATGCTGGCTTCTGGGCAGGGTCGCCGGTGTGCGCTTATGCTTAGATGGCCGTGCGGGAATCCGGAATGGTGCGCCTTGGGGCCTTCGGCTATATCAGCCTCGCAAACGGACAATCCGTGACCCTCAAGAACTGGAAACCGACATGACTGCTGTGTTCAATGCGATCAAAAACCGCGTCTCTGCCAACAATTTTGACGCCACCCATGTAATGACCTCGGCCGAGATCGCCGAACTGGTGGAACTGGCAGGCGAGGCTCCGACCTCGTTCAACCAGCAAAACTGGCGGGCGATTGCGGTGACCTCGGCTGAGGCCAAAGCCAAGCTGATGGGTCTGGCTTACGGTCAGGCCAAGGTTGGGGCTGCCGCCGTCACCTTCATCATGGTCGGCAACCCGAGTGGCTATCAGGAACTGCCGCGGCTGTTCAAATCGACTGTCGATGCGGGCTATATGGCGCAAGACGCGCTGGATGGCATGGTCGGCATGGCCAACGGCATGTACGCCAGCAACGCCACTTTGCAGCGTGACGAGGCTGTGCGTTCGGCCTCGCTCGCGGGCATGACGCTGATGCTGGCGGCGGAAGAAAAGGGTCTGGCGACCGGGCCGATGATTGGCTTTGACGCGGACGGCGTGACCAAGGCATTCGGTCTGGCGGATGGCGAGATTGCTGCGATGCTGATCACCTGTGGCAAGGCAGCGCCCGGCAATTGGCCGCGCAAGGCCCGTCGCCCGGTTGCGGAAACGCTGTCTTTCGCGTAAGACGGGTTTCGTCAGGTAAAAGCGCGGCAGAGTGATCTGCCGCGCTTTTTGTTTGCCTTGCGACTAAACTGACAGGCAGATGTACTTCAGTTCCATATAATCTTCGATGCCGTGGTGGCTGCCCTCGCGGCCAAGACCGGATTGCTTGACGCCGCCGAATGGGGCCACTTCGGTGGAAATCAGGCCGGTGTTCACCCCGACCATGCCGTATTCCAGCGCCTCTTGTACCCGCGTGATGCGGCCAATATCGCGGGCGTAGAAGTAGCTCGCGAGGCCGAAGATCGTGTCATTGGCGCGGCGGATCACCTCTTGCTCGGTGTCGAACTTGAACAAGGGGGCGAGCGGGCCGAAGGTTTCCTCGTTGGCGACCTTCATGGTCGGCAGAACGCCGGTGACAACCGTGGGCTCAAAGAACGTGCCACCCAAGACGTGACGCTTGCCGCCGGTGACGATCTTGCCGCCGCCGGCGAGGACATCGGCGATATGCTCCTCGACCTTTTCAACCGCCGCCATGTTGATCAGCGGGCCGGTGGTGGTGCCGGCAGTCAAGCCATCGCCAATCGCCAGCTTGTTCACCGCAACCGTCAGCTTTTCGGCAAAGGCGTCATAAACCCCGGCCTGCACATAGATCCGGTTGGCACACACACAGGTCTGGCCGTTGTTGCGGAATTTGGAGATCATCGCCCCTTCGACCGCCTTATCCAGATCGGCGTCGTCAAACACGATAAACGGCGCGTTGCCGCCGAGTTCCATCGAGCATTTCAGGACTTGTTCAGCGGCTTGGCGCAGCAGGATACGGCCGACCTCGGTCGATCCGGTGAAGGTCAGTTTGCGGATCGCCGGGTTCTCGCAGAATTCCTTGCCGATCTCAGAGGAGCGTTTGGACGTAATCACCGAAAACACACCCGGCGGCACGCCAGCCCGTTCGGCCAGCACCGCCAAGGCAATCGCCGACAACGGGGTTTCTGCGGCAGGGCGGCAAACAAAGCCACAACCAGCGGCCAAAGCCGGGGCGACCTTGCGGGCAATCATCGCGTTGGGGAAGTTCCACGGGGTGATCGAGGCGGCAACCCCGACCGGCTGCTTGATCACCGTGATGCGCTTGTCGCGCTGGTGGCCGGGGACGGTTTCGCCATAAATCCGCTTGGCCTCTTCACCGAACCATTCGATATAGGCGGCACCGTAGGCGACCTCGCCCTTGGCCTCGGCCAAAGGCTTGCCCTGTTCGGCAGTCAGGATGATGCCAAGGTCGTCCTGGTGAACCATGCAGAGGTCATACCATTTGCGCATGATAGCGGCGCGTTCCTTGCCGGTGCGGGCGGCCCATTCGTGACGTGCCTTGTCAGCCGCCACAATGGCATGGGCGGCATCGGCGCGGGTCAGGTTAGGCACATGGGCAATCACATCGCCACGTGCCGGGTTGATCACGGGGAAGGTCGCACCATCGGCAGCCTCCACCCAAACCCCAGCAACATAGGCTTTGTTGGGAACCAGCGATGGGTCTTTCAGCATCGTGCGCAGATCGGTGACGGAATCGAGCATAACTGGGCCTCCATACCTCGGTGGCTTTGCAATGGCGCAGGAATATGGAAATGTCCAGTTCCGGGCCAGGGTTTGGCCCGATGGTTTGATCAAATCCGGACAGGTCGAGGCCAAAATGCAGAACATGGACCAAGCCTATCAGAACGGCACTTATATTCCGGGGGCAGACGCCTATCCGCCGAAATGGGCGGCGCTGGCGCTTAGCTTTCGCACGGGCTTGGGTCGGCGGGCCGAACTGGACTTGCGCTATGGGCCGGGCGGACGCAACCACTTCGATCTGTTCCGACCCGAGGCTGAGGCCCAGGGGTTGCTGGTCTTTGTGCACGGCGGCTACTGGCGGGCGTTTGGCCGGGAAAGCTGGTCGCATCTGGCGGCGGGGGCGCTGGCGCGCGGTTGGGCGGTGGCGATGCCGTCTTACACTCTGGCCCCCGAAGCGCGGATTGCGCAGATGACGGCAGAAGTGGCGCAGGCGATCCGCGCAGCCGCTGCTCTGGTGCCGGGGCCAGTGGTGGTGACCGGCCATTCTGCAGGCGGGCATCTGACGGCGCGGATGGGGTGTGCCGATGTGGATTTGCCCCAGGTGCGCCGCGTGGTGCCGATATCGTTGCTGTCGGAACTTGAACCCCTGCGGCAGACCGCGATGAACGCCGACCTGAGGCTCGATCTGGCAGAGGTTGCAAGCGAAAGCCCCGCCCGGCTGACCTTGCGTCCCGGCTGTTCGGCCCATGTCTGGGTCGGAGCACTGGAACGCCCCGCCCTCCTGTGGCAGGCGCGCACCTTGTCAGAGGCTTGGGGCTGTGACTGGACGGTTGCCTTCGGAAAGCACCATTGCGACGTGATCGACGATCTGACCGACCCATCCTCTGGTCTCATGGCCACCTGTTTGGCCGGCCTTTAGCCCCGCCTGCCGCAATCTTGCCGAGCTTTCATGCAACCTGTGGTCGAAACAAACCCGGAGTTGCAGCATGCTGTTCAAACGCCTGTTCGGCACGCTTGTGGCCCTGACCCTCGCCTGTCCGGCATTTGCCACCACGCCGGACGAATTTCGCCAACTGGTTTATGCCGGTGACATCGCGGGTGTCACCGCTGCGTTGAAAGATGCAGAGGTGCAGGA
>JAYTQA010000333.1:0-3175 GCA_043746955.1 bacterium
AGCGCTTCAAGCCGCGACCGGCTGATGCCCTGGCTGGCCAGATAGGCTACCACGGCGTTGGCGCGGCGCAGGCCAAGCGCATAGTTGTACGCATTGGACCCGACCAGATCGGTGTGGCCATAGACCCGGAAGCGCACTTCGGGGAATTGCCGGATCCACGCGGCCTGTCGTTTCAGCACGGCAATGGCATCCGGACTCAGGTCGGAGCGGTTGAAGGCGAAGGTGATCGTGGATTGCACTTCGCTGTCAAAGCGGTGGGCAAGCGCCAGGGTGGCACCGCCTTCGTCCATCATGGCCATGCCGTTGATCATGGTCGGGTTGCCGAAGCCGCCTTCATCGACCTCTGCGCCGGCTTCCCGGAGAAGGGCCGTCTGATCGCAGCCTGCCAAAGGCAGTATCGCCAGAGAAGTGCAGAGAAGAACTGTCCTAAGCGAGGATTTCATGACCATCACTCCATCGTATAGCCGTAGGAGCCGCTGAAATCCTGCCTGGCGACTTCGCCCGCAGCGCCGCGTTGGGCTCCGGCGGTCTTGCCGAACAGGAACAGTTCCTTCTCGGTCGGGATGCGGATGCGGTCGGTGGGCAACGCGAACGCCTCGCCCCGCGTCGGGGTGACCAGATGCGGTGTCACGATGATCACCAGTTCGGATTGCGAGCGCTGATAGTCGGCGCTGCGGAACAAGGCCCCCAGAATCGGGATGTCGCCAAGCCACGGCACCTGGCCGCTCAGATCGCGGAAGTCATCTTGCAACAGGCCGGCGATGGCAAAGCTTTCGCCGTCGCGCATCTCGACCGTGGTCGAGGTTTCGCGGCGTTTGAAGGCGCTGACCGAGATGCCGTTGGTCTGCACCGAGGTCGTGGTGTCAATCGACGACACTGCCGCGTTGATTTGCAGGTTGATCGTGTTGCCGTCCACCACGGTCGGGGTGAAGTTCAACTCGACCCCGAACGGTTTGTAGACGATGGAAATCGTGTCCTTGCCCGAGGCCACCGGGATCGGATATTCGCCGCCCGCCAGAAACTTGGCCTCTTGCCCCGACAAAGCGGTCAGGTTCGGTTCGGCCAGGGTGCGCACGACGCCCTTGGATTCCAGCGCCTCCAGGAGCACGCCGAATTGCAACGAGCCTGCGGTGAACCCAAGGGCAAGTGCGCCCTGCGTGCCTTCTTTCGGGGTGATAGTGCTGTTGGACAGGCTGTTTGCCCCTTGCAGCCACGTCCCGGTTTCGCCGTTAAAGCCGATGCGCTTGCCGCCGCCCAAAGCCAGCGACGATGACAGGCTTTTGGACACTGACCGCTGCATTTCGGCAAAACGGACCTTCAGCATGACCTGCTGGGTGCCCGACACCGTCATCAGGTTCGACACCCGGTCCGGCGCATAGCGCGCCGCCAGATCCAGCGCACGGTCCATCCTGGCGGTCGAGGTCACCGAGCCCGACAGCACGATGCCGTCATTGGCGGTGCGCACCTCGATGTTTTCGCCCGGCAGGATCTGTTGCAGGCGTTCCTTGAATTCTTCGACGTCCGGGGTCACGTGCACCTCGACGTTCGAGATCAGCTTGCCGTCCTGGCTGAGCAGGGTCAGCGTCGTGCGGCCCGGCGTCTTGCCCAGAACGTAGATCGTCTTGTCCGACAAGGTCGAGATATCGGCGATGCCCGGGTTGGCGACCGACAGTTCCGAAAACGAGGTATCGCTTTCAACCACCACGGCGCGGTTCATCGGCACCTCCAGCGGCGCGGTCGCCGTGCCCTTCATGATCGTCAACGTCTGCGCGAACCCGGGCGTCAAAGCCGTGGTTGCAAGTGCCAGACCCAGCACCCCCGCAGTCCAAAGGCTCCGCAATTTCATAGTGCCTGCCCTCTCAAAATGCCCAAACTCCGGGTCTTGGCCGCCCGTTTCACAGCCTAAAATGCCGTATCCGGCAATTTTAAGCAAGAATCAAAAGGTTAAAGGCTGTTCCTTATGTGGATAACCTGCAACAGCCTAAGCCCTATAGCGATAGAAGAGGGCGGCCCCCACAAGATATGGGGGCCGCCCGCCGTCATAAGCCTGCTCAGTTGGTGCAGGGAATTGGCGTGTCGACCACATCCGCGCCTTTGCGGGTCTTGATCGTGCAGACCTTGGCCACCTCGGCGACCGGTGCGGCGGGCTGATCGGTGATGCCCAGCAGGCCGTTGCCGTCAACCTCGACCTTGGCCACTTCGGCATCGGTTGCGGTGGCATCGGCAGAGGCCACCAGCGACAGCGCCAGCTTGCCGGTGGCGGCAGCCTGCGCCAGCCGGGCGACCTGGGTCTGGGTCGCGGCGACTGTGACCGTGCGGGCCACGACAGCCGCGCCGTTGCTGTCATCGGCCTTCTGGTCGACCGCGATCACCTTGACGGCGGTCTCGATCAGCCGGGTCATGTCACCGGTGTTGCCGGCGTTGTTGCCACCCGCCGAGCCGGTCCAATAGACATCGACGTGATCGCCGGGTTGCAAAAAGCCGGACACGCCCGAGGCGACATCGACCTTGATTGCAAAGGCACCCTGACCCTTGGCCAACTGACCGGTCAGACCGGCGGGCTGGCCCGGATCGGTGACCTTTTCGGCCAGGACCGGTTCAAACTTTTCCATCTGGCGCAGCACATAGCGCGGGTCGCTGTTGCCTTCGGGAAACAGCACCGGATCATCCTTGCCAAGGGCCAGCTGGTCCTTGAAGATATGCGCGGGCAGCGTGTTCTGCGGCCAATAGGCCAGCTGCACGTCATCCTTGGTCAAAGGATCGCCGTATTTCTTTTCCTTGTTGACCACATAGACCTGCACCAGCCGCCCGGCTTTGGCGTTGAAATCCAGGGCTTTGTTCAGTTCGGCCTGGGTGTGGCTGAAATAATTCTGGGTCATGTAGACGGCGAACCCGGCCAAAGCCAGACCCACCATCAAAACCAATCCGAACACCATGCGCATAATCTTACCCCTTTTACCCAAGACCGCAGCGGCGGCCGTTCCCCGGACGTGTCAGTTGTTTTCGTAGCCGACGTTCAACCCACTGATGTAATCGGCAACCCCTTGCGAGGAGCTGTCGGCGCTGAAGGCGATCGGGATCAGAACCAGCATCCCGATGCCAATGACGGCGGCGCTGAGCACGACCCAATCGACCGTGATGGCACCGGAATCGTCCTGCCAGAAGTCTTTCAACG
>JAYTQA010000334.1:0-3160 GCA_043746955.1 bacterium
CGAATGCCGAATTCTGTCTGGCCTTGGCGATTGCCTTGCAGGGTGCGCCCGGCATCCATGCGATTGCCTGTGACACCGATGGGGTCGATGGCGCTGCCGAGGTGGCGGGGGCGGTGATCGGGCCGGACACGCTCGCCAAGGCCAAGGGTGCAGGGATTGATCCCGCTGCGGCGCTGGCCAACAATGATGCGCATGGGTTCTTTGCCGCGATTGGCGATCAGGTGGTGACCGGGCCGACCCTGACCAATGTCAACGACTTCCGCGCCATTCTGGTCCTGCCTTGATCCTCGAAACTTCTGCAACCCTCAGGCAGGTTCAAATCCGGTCAGGGTCTCGCTGACCTCGCCCTGCGCGTCGCTCAGGAAGATCGCCTGCAAGCCATGGGCGCGGGCGAACTCCGGCCCGGCCTTGTCGCCCAGAACCATCAGCACGGTGGCCCAGGCGTCCGCCTCCATGCAGGTGTCGTGCAGGACCGAGACAGAGACCAGCGGGCTGACCGCCGGCCCTCCGGTGCGCGGGTTCATCGTATGCGAGACGCGCAGACCGCCCACCGTCACGAAGTGGCGATAGCTGCCAGAGGTGGCAATCGCCTGATCCTTCAGCTCGAACAGGCTGCGTCCGGCGCGGCGGGTGCTGCAGGGCTCCTCCAGCGCCACGGCCCACGCGCGGCCATCGGGGCGCTGGCCCTGCGCCACCAGTTCGCCGTCCAACCCGCACAGGCTGCCCGTCACGCCATGATTGCGCAGGGTCTGTGCCAGCACATCGACGCCGTAACCCTTGGCGATGCCGGAAAGGTCAATCGACAGGGCAACAAGCTTGCGGGCACGGCTCTGCACGGGGTCAAGCTCCGTTGTGTCAAAGCTGCGCAGGGGTTTGCCAAGCAGTGCGGTGATCGCGGCCGGATCGGTCTGGCCCTGCGCCGGGCCAAAGCCCCAGGCGCCGACCAAAGCCCCAACGCCAATGTCGAAAAGCCCATCCGACGCACGGCCAATTTCCAGCGCCTTGACCAGCACTTTCATCAGGTCCTCAGGCACCGGGGTCCATTCCCCAACCGGGGCGGCGTTCAGGCGCGACAGATCGCTGTCGGCGCGCCAGTTGCTGCACTGGGCCTCGACCCGTTCCACGGCGGCGGCGCAAGCACCGGTCAACCCGGCCGCGAGACCCTCATCGCAGTCCAGCCGGGCGGTCCAGCGGCTGCCCATCGCGGGGCCAGAGAGGGTGCGCAACATTCAGTAGATATCCTCAAGATAACGGCCCGCGGCGCGCAATCCGGCGACGGAGAGGCCTGCGGGGGCAAGGGCGGCCTCGATTTCCTCGGCCACCGAACGGGCCATGGCGATGCTGCCGCAGACCAGCACTTGACCGCCGCGCAGGATCTGGTCGCGCAGATGGCCGGCATCCTGACGCACCCGGTCCTGCACATAGGCCCGGTCGCGCACCCGGCTGAAGGCGGTGACCAGACGCGACAGGTTTCCCGACAACAGCCGGTCGTGCAGATCGCCCTCATACAGAAAGTCGGACACCGGATCGCGCGCGCCAAAGTACAGTTCAGCCCCGCGCTTTTTGCCCAGGCCGCGCAGAAAGCCGACCATCGGCCCGATACCGGTGCCAGCGGCGATCAGGATCACCGGGCCTTTGGCTTGCGGACGGAAGGCGGGGTTCTGCCGGACAAAGGCCTTGATGCGGCTCCCCGGCTCCATCTCGTTCAGCCACGAGGAACACAGGCCCCCCGGCATCTTGCGCACCGCAATCTCGACAAATCCGTCGCGGCGCGACGAGGCCAGCGAATAAAGCCGGGGCAGATCGCTGCCCGGCACCACGATGCCCAAGAGATCGCCGGCCTGATAGCTGAGGCCAAGGGACAAAAGCCCACGCCAGCCCGGCTTGCGCACCGGCTTGAAGCGCAGAACGGCGGTCGGTGCCTGAACCTGCGCGCCATAATCCTGCCGCGAGACAAGCTGCAGTTCGGTCGTCGGCGGGATATTGGCGTGATGCTCTGGCTCCAGCTTCAGGCTCAGCAGGTTGCCGAGTTCCTGCACCCAGGCGTTGAAATCGGCGTTCGATTGGCGATCAACCCGGGCGAAGGGCAGAAACGCCTGCCAGCCGCCATTCTCCAGCACCAGCGCCAGCTTTTCCGCATAGCCGCAGTAGGCCGGGAACATGCGGTCGCCAAAGGCCAGCACCGCGATCGGCAGTTTTTGCGTGTCCTGAGCCAGCTTGTCGATGAAGCGGGTGGCAGAGGACGGCGCCTCGCCATCGCCATAGGTCGCGGTCATCAGGATCATGCCGCCGGCCTGCGGATACTCTTGCAGATCGTTCATCGCGGCGGCATGGACCTTGAGCCCGTGCTTGTGCAGGGCATCCAGCAAAGATCCCGCAAAGCCCCAAGTCGTGCCGCCTTCTGACCCGACCAGGATCACCAGATCGGCCACCGAGGCGCGGGCGTTGTGGCGCAGGCGCGGCTTGGCCCTGCGGCGGGTCCACCAGATCGCGGTGCCGGTGGCCGACAGGACCGGCACCATCAGCGCCGACAGGCCCAGCACCAGACCGACCATCCACAGGCCCTGACCTGTGTGCAGCATGTAGATGAACTCCCACACGCGGCGGGCCGGGCCGTAGTCCATCCAGTTCAGCATCTGCCCGCTGACCTGATCGACATAGCCTTCGCCGGTCGCTGTCGAGACCAGAAACGCGTCGGTCGGATCGCCTTTGGCCGGGAAAGTCAGGTCGCGCAGGTTTTGCAGGGGAATGGCTTGCAGGGCGGCCAGTTGGTTCAGCGCCAGGGCGGTGCCAGTGGCGACCTTGTCGGGAAAACTCGCCTCGACCGACTGGCCGTCGTTCAGGACGCCAAAGGTGGCGAGTGACATATAGCTGCCGGTCAGGGCCGAGACGAACAGCCCCGCTGCCGCCAGCCGCGCCACCTTGGCGTGCCAACCGCGTGCGCCGGTCGAACGGACGGTCCTGGTCACCCGGCGCCAACCGCCCATCGCCATCGCCAGCAGGAAAAGGCCCGATACGGCGATCAGGGCCATGAACCCGGCGCTGATCCCGGTGATGGCATGCCCGGTGATGTCGACGAACAGCGACCGGTGCAGTTCCTTGACCCAATCCAGAAAGCCGCCGGTGCTGGTGGCCCCCACCGCCTTGCCCGTGCCCGGGT
>JAYTQA010000335.1:0-3158 GCA_043746955.1 bacterium
CTTGAAGTCGTCGATGTAAGACACCATCGCGGCTTGCAGATTGACCAGACCGTCAAGCTGGCTCAGGGCCGTCAGATTGCCGGACAGGGCGGCGGGAAAGCTCTGTTGCAGAACCGGGTTATAGGGGTTGATCGCTGCCCCCATCTCGACATGGTTTACTTGAAGATTGCGGGTCAACATCACGGAAACAATCGAGATTCCGATTGAGGAGCCGATGTTTCGAACCAAGGAAAACAGGCTGGTCGCATCGGCGCGGTACCGTACGTCGATGGTGGAAAACGCGATGGTCGACAAGGGCACAAAAACCAGCCCCAGCCCCAGACCCTGCAGGACGCCGGTCCAGATCACCGGCCACGACCCCATCTGGGGCGAAAAATCGGTCATGAAATACAGCGATCCCGCCGTCAGCACCAGCCCCAGCACGACCAGAAGCCGGTTATCGACGATGCGCACCAGGCGGCCAACGATGATCATCGAGATCATCGTGCCAATTCCGCGCGGCCCCATCACAAGGCCGGTAGTGATGGTCGGATAGCCGAAAATGTTCGACAGCATCGGCGGCAGCAAGGCCAGCGAGGCCAACAGCACGATGCCGACGATGAAGATGAAGATCAGTGCCACCCGGAAGTTGGCGTCGCGGAACATCCCCGGCTCCAGAAACGGCTGGTCGGCGGTATTGATGTGGATGACGAACACCCAAAAGCCCGACACCGCCACCGCCGTATAGATCAGAATTTCATTGGCCGCGAACCAGTCGACCTCGCCGCCCCGGTCGAGGATCATCTGGAACGCCCCCAGACCCAGTGACAGCATGGCAAAGCCGAAAAAATCAAAGCGGCGCAGGCGCGTCACTGATTTGGGCAGATAGGCAATGCAGCCTAAGGTGGCGACAATCCCGATCGGCAAGTTGATCAGGAACACCCAACGCCAGTTGTAGCTTTCGGTCAGCCAGCCGCCGAGGGTTGGCCCGATGATCGGCCCGACCATGATGCCCGCCCCCCACATCGCCATCGCCGAACCGGCCTTTTCCCGCGGATTGATGTCCAACAGGAAGGTCTGGCTCAAGGGCACGATGGCCGCGCCGAAAATCCCTTGCAGCAGGCGAAACAGCACCATGGCCTGCAGGTTCCACGCGATGCCGCACAGGAGCGAGGCTGCCACGAACCCGACGATCGAGGTGATGAACAACTCTCGCTTGCCGATCCGGTCGGCGAGCCAGCCGGTCACCGGCGTCATGATCGCTGCGGCCACGATATACGAGGTCAAAACCCAGGTGATCGTATCCTGACTGGCGCCTAGATCGCCGGTCATCGACGGCAAAGCCACGTTGGCGATGGTGGTGTCCAAGACCTGCATGACCGTTGCGAGCATGATCATCACGGTGATCAGGCCACGATTGGGGTATTCGCCGTTGGGACCAAGCGTGGTCATCCTACTTGCCCACCAGGATCGGCGGCACCAGATCACGCCACGACCGGGTGACCCCGGTGTCAACTGAAACCGAGCCACTCATCCCCGAAACCACCTTGTCGCCGAACCCAGCGCAATTCACCCGAACCGGCACCCGCTGGGTGACCTTGACCCAGTTGCCGGTGGCGTTCTGCGCCGGGATCAGCGAAAATTCCGACCCGGTGCCGGCGCCGATGGCATCGACCTTGCAGGTAAATTTGTGGCCGGGGTCGACGTCAAACGTCACAGTGGCGGGCTGACCTGCGGCGATATGGGTCAGTTGGGTTTCCTTGAAATTCGCCTCAACCCAGGTTTCATTGGTGGGCAAGAATGCGAACAACGCCGCGCCCGCCGTCAAAAACTGGCCGGGTTTGAAGGACGTCGCCTGATAGACCCGACCGTCGGCAGGCGCCTTGACCTCGGTCAGCGAGAGTTTGTAGGCCGCCTGATCGCGCAGAGCCAGTGCGGCTTGCACGGTGGGGTGGCCGTCGGTCGCAATTTCCGGGTCGCCGCCAAGGGCCAGTTTCGCGTTGGCCACCGCGATTTTGGCCACGGTGGCGGTTTCGCCAGCCCGGCGGGCATTATTGCGGGCGTCATCCAGATCAGACCCGGTGGCCACACCTTTGGCCGACAGGGCCACCTGTTTGGCCTGCCGGTCGGCCAGGTAAAGCGCATCATCCTCGGCGATTTTTTCCTGTGCCAAAGCGGCCTGATAGGCCCCTTTCAACTGGTCGACCTGCAGCCTTGCCGCATCAACCGCGATATTGGCCTGTTGCAGCGCCAGCCGGTAAGGCTCCGGTTCCACGGTGAACAGCACGGAACCGGCCTTGACCTTTTGTCCATCGGTCAGATTGACCGAAACCAGCCGCCCCGACAGATCTGACGCAATCGAAATGCGGGCCTGATGGAAATACGAATTGTCGGTCGATTCGATGCGGCCGCCATTGATCCAATAGACCCCTGCGCCCACCGCGATCAGCAAGGGCACCGAGACCATCAGCAGGCGGCGGCGGTTTTTCGGCTTGGGCGGTGCCACGGCGGCGGGCGCGGCACGCGGCGCTCTGGGTGCGGGTTCGACCACCGGTTCGACCACAAGTTCGGCCGGCGATTGGGTTGGCGATTGCGCGTTCATGGCAGTTCCCTGTGGCCGACATCCTCAGCTGTGGCGAGTTCGGCGGCAAGATCGGCGGCAAGATTGACTACGATGGAGCCTAGCGCTGCGAGAATTAGCGCGCGCTGATCTGCCGACCAGCCTTTCAGCGCTTCGGCATAGACGGCGTCGGCGATCGGCTTGAACTTGGAAAACCCCTCCAGCGCCTTGGCGGTCGGAAATACCAGCCGGACCCGGCGGTCGTTCGGGTCAGAAGCGCGGGTCACCCAGCCCTGCGCCTCCATCCGGTCCAGGAGGCGCGAGACCGAGATCGGCTCAATCTCCAGCAGGTCAGCGAAATGCGATTGTTGGGCACCGCCTTCGGTTTTGCAGACCCGCAGCAGCATCCGCCACTGCGCCGAGGTCAGGTCATAGGTCTGCGCCCGCGCCTCAAAGCGTTTGCGCACCGCGCGGGCGGCGTCATGCAGCAGAAGTCCAAGCGACGGGTTTTCCATAAGCCAAGCTTATAGTAAGCATGGCTACTATTAAAGAGAGAAATGGCTGCATCTGCAAAAAAGGGCGCCATAATCGGACGCGCCCCCCCGCTTCATCTGGGCAC
>JAYTQA010000336.1:0-8411 GCA_043746955.1 bacterium
ACGAAAACCCCGGCGCGCTGGCGGGCGCATCCGGGGCAAATGTCAAAGCAGATCAGCTTCAAGCGCAACAATACACCGACGCCCCCGCCGCTGCAAGGCGTGTCGATCAGAACGGCAACTGGAACCGCGCCCGCTGGGGATGGCTCAAAGCGATCACGGGTGACTCTGATCTGTCGCCTATGGCCCGGCTTCTTGCCCATGTTCTCGCAACACAGTTTTCGCACCATGAGACGGCGCATTGCGCGCCCGGCACCGACACGCTTGCCGATGCCCTTGCAACGTCTGTCGATACCATCAAGCGCGCCCTGCGCGATCTGGCGGCGGCGGGATGGCTGATCAGGACCGAAGGGCGCGGGCGCGGGAATCGGTCTGAAATCTTCTTTCTGGGCGGCAACAACGTGGTGCCGATGATCTGCCCGAAGGGGCCGGAAGCGTCCGGCCATGACCGCCCGAAAGCGGCAAAAGCACCAAACAAAACGCCCGGAAAAGGGGGCAATCCTGCACCCCTTACGGACCACGAAGGGGCAACGAAAAAGGGGGCAGATATGCGTGGAAAAGGGGGCAAATCTGCACCTTCCTATATAAAGGCTGATCCAAAGAATATCCAAAGGGACCGCGAACGATCTGAAGTGCGTGTTTCGCAGCAAGGTTCGCGCCGGATGGACTTCACGGCTTATGACCGAGCGACCACGGCTGCGAACGCCGCTTTTGATCGGCAGACCGTCCAGATCGACAAGGGTTCCCACAACGAAGAAGGCTGGAACCGATGGCTTGCCGAACATGGTTTTCCCAGCTTGACCCAGCTTGATCAGCGCACGGGTGCCGGATGGGCTGTCCCGTTCCGAGTGAAGCCCGCCGAGTGGGACGCAATCGAAAACAGGATTGCTGAGAGATGGGCGAATTGGGCCGTTGGCCGGATGCAGGTGCGGGCAAATGCTTGAGGAAGCGAAAGACCGATGGCTTCACGCCGTCATGCGCGACCATGGCCTGTCCCCGGCTGCGCGGATTCTAGGTGCTGTCCTGATCAGCGACTTCCTTGAGGTTGCGCGCGCCCCGGATATCGACCTGTTCGCCAAGGCGATCTGCGCGTCGCCGCGCGTCACACGGCGGGCGTTGGACCAACTGGAACAAGCGGGGTGGTTGACCATCCCCGACCGCCCCAAGCGGGGCAACCCGCCCTGCATCATCCTGACCGAACGCAGCGCCGTGCTTCCCTTCCGCCAGCCCGTCCCGCAACACCTTCAAGGATCGTGACCATGACAGACCAAGAACGCATCGAACTGAAACAGGCGGCGGCAGATCAGGCGGCGTCCTGCATCCGCGAGTGCATGGCCCTGATGCGCGAAAGCGGGATGCCTTGGGACAGCATCATCGCAGGTGCCCATGCCGAGGTGGTCAGCGCCATGACCCTGACCTTCGGCGGGCAAGTCGCATCCGATGCCTGTGCCCGTGCCGCCGAACGGGTCTATGCCCTGCCTTCGGCGGCGGATCATGCCCTTGCCAGCGCCAGACCAGCGGGCAACGCGTGACCTTCGCGGGTCCTTCCCGGCCCTGACCTATACGGGGGGCAGATGCGCGATGCTTGAAGCTATGCAATAATTTACAAGGGGTTAAAAGATGCGGATCATGTCGGAACTGCCGGGGCTGGGGGGCGACAAGCCCGTCCATCGCATTGGCGGTTCCGACCTCTGCGACCTGTTCGGCATCACGCCGGGGATGCTGACCACCCTTGGCAAGCGCGATATCGTGGTTCGTCTTGGCCATGATGCCTATGACCTTGAGGAAAGCACCCGCCGCTACATCGCCAGTCTGCGCGAGACGGCAAGCGGGCGCGGCGGCGAAGAACAGGTGTTGAACCTGACCAGCGAACGGGCGCGGCTGGCACGGGAACAGGCCGATGCGCAGGCGCTGAAAAACGCCGTGCTGCGCGGTGAATACGTCCCGGCAAGTGACGTGGAACGGGCTTGGTCCGATACCCTGCGCGCCCTTCGGTCCCGGCTTCTGGCGGTGCCTTCCCGGCTGCGCCAGTCCATGCAGCACCTGACCACCAGCGACGTGACCATGATCGACCGCGAATTGCGCGACGCCTTGCAGGAAATTGGCAATGCCGACGCTTGACCAGATCACGAAACAGGCGCTGCGCGCCCTCATCCCCCCGCCGCGCCTGCGCCTGTCGGAATGGATCGAGCGGGAAATCGTGCTGCCCGACGGGGTGTCCGCCTTGCCCGGCCCGGTTCGCCTTTGGCCTTTTCAGCGCGAGATTGCCGACGCCATAGGCGACGCGGAAATCGAACGGGTGACTCTGGTGAAGCCCGTCCGCGTGGGGTTCACCACGCTTCTGACCAGCGCCCTTGCGTCCTTCGTCGCCAATGAACCCGCGCCGATCCTCTGCCTGCTGCCCGCTGAGGCCGATTGCCGCGACTACATGGTGTCGGATATCGAACCGATCTTCGGCGCATCCCCGGCGCTTGCCGCTGCCCTGTCGGATGAACGCGACGAATCCGGCCGCAACACGCTGCTGTCGCGCTGCTTCCCCGGCGGATCGTTGAAAGTGGTCGCAGCGAAAGCACCGCGCAACCTGCGTCGTCACAACGTCCGGGTTCTGTTTATGGACGAGGCCGACGGCATGGAAGCGACTGCCGAAGGTTCGCCGATCATGCTGGCAGAAAAGCGCACCATGTCATTCCCGGACCGCAAGATCGTGCTTGGATCGACGCCCGTGCATGAGGAAACCAGCCACGTGCTGCGCGCCTATGCCCGGTCCGACGCCCGGATTTATGAGGTGCCTTGCCCGGAATGCGGGGCCATGAGCGAACTTTTGTGGCCCGATATCATCTGGGATGCAGGCGCGCCGGAAACTGCCCGCTGGCGCTGCCCGCATTGCGCCGCAGAGGTATCCGAACGGCACAAGCTGGATATGGTTACCAAGGGGGAATGGCGCGCGACGCAACCGCTGGTGAAAGGCCATGCCGGGTTCCGCATGAACGCCCTGATATCGCTTCACGCGAACGCGGCTTGGGGCAAGCTGGCGGTGGAATTCGTCCAGGCAAAAGACGATCCGACTACTCTGCAAACCTTCGTCAACACGATCCTTGGCCAAGGCTGGCGCAGCGAAGGCGATGAGCTGGCCGAAGATGAGCTGATGGCCCGCGCCGAACCGTTTGGCCTTGGCGCGGTTCCCGCCGAAGTGCTGGTGCTGACTGTCGGGGTGGACGTGCAGCATGACCGCCTAGAAGTGACGTTTCTGGGGTGGACCGAAGGCGGCACGGCGCTGGTGCTTGGGCATCGGGTGATCTGGGGGCAATACAATGCCGAAGAAACTTGGGCCGAACTGGACGGGTTGATCGGTGCCCGCTTTCCCCATGCCCTTGGCGGCAAGATCGGGGTGGACGCCTGCGCCATTGACGCGGGCGACGGGGTTTTCATGCACCACGTCACTGCCTTTGCCACGCCCCGAACGCGGCGCAAGGTGATGGCAATCAAGGGTGCCCCCGGCAATCGCCCCGTGATCGAACGGGCGGGTTCCAAGACCAAGACGGGCGCGCGGTTGTGGATCGTCGGAGTCGATAGCGTGAAACTGACCTTGTTCGGACGGTTGGCGCAGGCGGGCAACGTCCGCTTTTCCGCCGATCTGCCCCCGGTCTGGTTTGAACAACTGGCGTCCGAGCGTTCCGTGGTGCGCTACAGCCGGGGCCAGCCGCTGCGTAGCTTCATTCGCATTCCGGGGCGTCGCGCAGAGGCGCTTGACTGTGTGGTTTATGCCATTGCCGCCCGCGCCGTGGTCAATCTGGACTATGACCAGCGACGGGCGGACCTTTCGACCGAAGCCCCGCCCGTGCCGAGGCGCGCCCCGGTGCTGGCGTCAAGCTGGATGAGTCGGTAAGCGAGACTTACCTATCGACGCCAGTTTTGCTTGAATTCATCATCGAACCACATTTCAACATCGAAGCGGACAGACGTTGTTGTTCGGAAATTCAGATATCCTGAATAGCCGTTTTGAACCCATGAATAGAACTCTGTGAAACTTGGCATTTCTTCCGCCGTTTGCTGATAGCCCTTTTCCTTCGCCCATTTCCCGCAAAGGTGCCGGATAGCTTGTTCGCATTCGTCTTTCTTCAATGTGTGACCTCTGATTTGGATTATCCGGTTCTTGTCATAAGTTAATCGCCGCGAGGGAAATATCCGGCTGCATTGCGCCGTGGCAACGGGATTGCCTTTGCCTTCAAGTGCGCCTCTAGCGTCTGTTCAAAGTGCGGTGCCCAACCGTCCCAGTTGCCTTCGAAGCATGGTTTACAAACGCTTAACTGATAGGCGGCAAGGAACTTCCCATTGTAAATGTGTGGCCCCATCTGAAATCCTGCGCCGCAAATATCGCAGTTTGCCATGATTCGTATTTCGTCGCCTACGCTTTTTCGCTTTGCCATAGCTTGCCTCTTTTGCCCGACGTGCTGCGCAAGTTTGGCGGTCTTGTGCTGCCCCTGCAAGCATGATCCACGCCAAGCAAGAATGGTGATGGTTGACACTAAGTTATTCGTGGTGCTAACCGTCACTAACACCACAGTTTGGGGGCGCACCGTGTCGAACGACAAAATCGAATACACCGATCAGGCCGACTTCACCGCAGGCGAGGCCGCAGCCATTTCCGGCGTCAACCCGGTTCTGCAACGTCATTGGCGCAAACGCGACCTGCTGCCCCAGATCGAAGGCGAACGGAACGCGCGGTTTTCGATCAGCGAAGTGGTGCGCATGACGATCATGCAGCGGCTGTCGGACAGCGGTATCAGCATCAAAGGTCTGCAAAAGTTTTCGCTTCTGGCGGCGCACCACGCGACCGCAAAATTGATGGCGATGCCCGGTGCCGTCGCAATCAAGGCTGATTCCGCAGACGCAGAGGCGCAAGAGCGCAACCGCATTGAAAGTTGGGCCGCGCAGGGCAAGGTTCGTTATGCGTTCATGCCGCTGCCCGAACGCGACGACTTGGAAGGGCGCATCGCCCAATACCTGCGCACGGACTTGTCAGACCTTCACGAGTTGGTCGATCAGGAAGGCGTTTTCCACGGGCTTTTGATCGACCTTGAGGCCGTGGCCAAGCTGGTTCACAGCCGCGCCAAGCTGCCCCTTGAAACGCATGTCGTGACCACGCGCCAGACGGAATCGGACGGCGAAAAGTGAGTGTCCTTTCCCGCCTTCGTAACAGCGTGAACTACATCTTCGGCAACGAAGTGCCGGACCTGCACAAGCGCCAGATTGAGGCAGGCGGCGGCGGGCGGCGCTGGCAGGGTTCGCCCATGCTGAACGCCCCGCAAGCGTCGATCCTTGCCGCCCGCGCGCCAGCGAAGGCCCGTGCAGCGGCGCTTTCGATGAACAACCCGACGGCGGCGCGGATCGTGGAAACGTGGCTAGCGGCGCTGGCTGGCAAGGGCTGGCAGGCACTTTCGCAGCACCCGGACCCGGCGACGCGGCGGGCGCTGAACAATGAGTTTGAAGGGCAGATGCTGGCGTTGCTGCCCGTCGCGGTGCGCGCCTTGGTGCGCGACGGCGAGTCCTTCATCAGAACATCCGTTGGTGGCAGCGACGCCGACGGATCAAGGCAGGCAGCGTTTTGTTCCTTTCCGCTGCCTGCCGACCAGATCGACCCGTCCCTGACCCGTGATCTTGGCAATGGCGGGCGCATCATCGCCGGGATTGAATTCGACGGAGGCGACCGAACCGTTGCATATCACATTTTGCCCGATGCCCCCGGAACCCCGTTCGGTATGGTCGGGCAGGCGGTGCGGGTTCCGGCCCGCGAAGTGCTACACGTCTTTGACCAGCTTTTCCCCGGTCAGGTGCGCGGCATTTCATGGCTTGCGCCGATCCTGCTGAAGCTGGCGGACTTCGACGCCGCGTCCGACGCCATGCTGATGACGCTGAAGGTGCAAAGCCTGATGACGGGCTTTGTCCGCGACGCCGAAGGCGGCACGGCGGGGTTCGAGTCAACCGATGGCAGCTTGAACGTGAGCCTTGAACCGGGCGCAATGCGTGTCCTGCCCTTTGGGGCAGAGGTAGAATTCTCGCAACCCGGTCAGGGTCTGTCGCAGGCCGTCGAATTCGTGAAAGGTCAGCAACGCGAAATCGCCGTCGGTGTCGGGCTGACCTATGAACAGGTGACGGGCGATCTGTCGGGCACAAATTATTCATCTGCGCGGGTTGGGCTTCTGGAATTCCGGCGTCGCGCCGAAATGCTGCAACGCACGCTGATCGAAGCGCAGTTGCTGCGCCCGCTTTGGCGGCGCTGGATCGACGCCAAGGCATTGGCGGGTGAAATCGGCGCATCTGATTCCGAATTGGCCGATCATCGCGCGGTGAAGTTTGTCGCCCCCGGCTGGCAATGGGTGGACCCCTTGAAAGAGGCGAATTCCGATATCCGCGCCATTGAAGCGGGCTTGAAGTCCCGCGCCGAAGTGGTCGCAGGCCGGGGCCGCGATATCGAAGAACTGGACGAAGAAATCGCGGCAGACACGTTCGCCCGCGCAACCAAACCTACAGGAGTCTGAAATGCGAAATTCCCTTTTCTCTGGCAACAACGTCACGTTGCCCGCGCCCTACGCCCTGACTTCCGGGCAGGTGGCGCAGGTCGGTTCGATCATCGGCGTGGCGCAAGCCGCCGCTGCGATCAGCGCCGACGTGGTGCTTGTGCGCACGGGCGTGTTCACCCTGACCAAGACCGCCGCGCAGGCATGGACCCTTGGCCAGACCCTGTATTGGGACAACGCCGCCCGCGCCGTGACCACCACGGTTGCCAGCAACAAGATCATCGGTGCCGCCTTCGCCGCTGCCCTTGCGGCGGACACGGTGGGGCAGGTGCTGCTTGACGGCGCGATCCGCTGACAACCGGGAACTGAAACCATGACCATTCATCTTCGGGCAGCGAACATGCGCCCCGCTACCTTCAACGCAGAAGCTCGCACGATTGAGGCAATCGTTTCGACCGGGGCAGCGGTTGCCCGTCCCGGTTTCAGCGAAGTGTTGGACCTGCGCGGCGTCGATCTGGCGCGGCTTGTCGGTGCCCCGGTTCTGGACGGGCACCGCCGCGACACGACCCGCGATCAGTTGGGCGTGATCGAGGCGGCGCGGATGACCCCAGAGGGCTTGCTGGTGGTCATCCGCTTTCGGGAAAGCACCCCGGCGCAAGCCGTGATGACCGACGTTGCCAACGGCACCCTGCGCGGGCTGTCGATTGGCTACACGATTGAACAGACCCGCGAGGCCAAAGACGGCACCAAGCGGGTTCGCACCGCAACGAAATGGACGCCGATTGAAGTGTCCATCGTTCCCGTTCCCGCCGATCCCGGCGCACATTTCAGAAATGGAGTCACCATGCCGACCACCGAACTTGAAGTGCAGGTGCAAACCCGCGCTGAAATGAACACCGAAATTCGCAGCATCGCCGAACTGGCGGGGCTGGACCGGGCTTGGACCGACGCGCAGATCGACGCAGAGGCGACGCCGGAATCGGCCCGCGAACTGGCCTTTACCGCGATGGCGCAACGCCAGGCACAAACCCGCACCCGCACCACGGCGCAGATCACGTTCGATCACAACGACCCGGCGGTGTTCACTGCCCGCATGGGTGAGGCGATCCACGCCCGGATGAACCCGGCGCATGAACTGTCCGCCCCGGCGCGCCAGTATGCGAACATGCGCCTGCCCGACGTGGTTCGGGAAGTGTCCAAGCGCCACGGCATTGCGGTGCAGGGGCTGTCTGACAGTCAGGAGTTCACCCGCGCGGGCAGCATGGTCACGGGCGATCTGGCGGGCATCCTTGGCGATAGCGCCGGGCGCAGCCTGCGCACCGCCTATGACGCCGCCCCGTCCGGTCTGCGCCCCGCTGCGCGCCAAACGCAGTATCCGAACTTCAAGGTGCAGACCAAGTATATGCTTGGCGACGCCCCGGCATTGCGGCGGGTGCTGGAAGGCGGCGAATACCCGATGGGTTCGGTTGCCGAGTCCGCGAACACCAACACGCTTTCCACCTTCGGTTCGATCATCCCCTACACCCGGCAAATGTGGATCAACGATGATCTGGGCGCGCTGGCCGACTTCTCCCGCCGCATGGGCATCGCATCGCGCGAATTCGAGAATGCGCAGCTTGTCAACGCCCTCACCAGCAACCCTATCATGGGCGACGGTCTGGCGGTGTTCGTTGCTGGCCACGGCAACCTTGATGCGGCATCCGCGCCAAGCGTCACCAGCCTGAACGCAGGGCGTGTTCGGATGCGGAAACAGACTTCGGTGAACGGGATGCCGATCAACGCAGCACCCCGCTTCCTGATCGTGCCGCCCGAATTCGAAACCATCGGGGAACAGTTGCTGACCACGCTGGCAGCAACCGCCGTCGCCGATGTGAACCCCTTCGCCAAGCTGTCGCT
>JAYTQA010000337.1:0-8409 GCA_043746955.1 bacterium
CAAGCCCGCGCTGACTCGATCCCCATTCTGGTGATTTCGGGCGTCAATCGCCGGGCCGTCCAAGGTTTCGGCCTTGGCTTTCTGCATGAACTGCCCGAACAGCTGGCGCTTGTCAGCACACTCTGCCCGTCGCGACAGATCACCGAGCCGTCCGAAGTCGGACCTGCACTGGACTGGGCATTTTCGCTTTTGACCAGCGGTCGTCCGGGGCCGGTTCATCTGGAGGTGCCAACGGACGTGATGCCGATGCCCTGCGCGCCGTTGCCGCCCCCCGCGCCAGTCGCGCAAAGGCCAGTGCCATCGCAGCTTGACCTGGATGACGCAGCCGAACGGCTGAACCGTGCGCAGCACAGCGTCATCCTCGCAGGTGGCGGCGCGCGCGGCTGTGACACCTTGCTGCGTGCCTTGGCCGAAAGACTGAACGCTCCGGTTGTGGAAACCGTCAACGCCCGCGGCATGCTGCATGGTCACCCGCTTTGCGTGCCGGTTTCGCCCTGTGTTGATGCCGCACGCGATCTGGTCGCCGCCGCCGATCAGGTCTTGGCGGTCGGAACCGAATTCGGACCCACCGAATATGACATGTATGCGGTAGCACCTTACCCGGAGTTGCCATCGATGATCCGGATCGACATTGATGCGAAGCAACTGGCCAGACGTCAGGCGGGGCTTAGGCTGCTGGGCGATGCCGGTGCCACGATAGCAGCGCTGCTGCCCTTGCTGCGGGCGCGGCAGGGCGACGGTGTCGGGCGGGCGGAAGCAACCCGCACAAAAGCCCGGGCGTCGCTGGCTGATCTGACCCCGACCTACCCCGGCATGCTGGACATGATCGAGATCATCCGCGCGGCGCTGCCCCGCTGCCTGATTGTGGGTGACAGCACCCAGCCGGTCTATGCCGGCAACCTCTACTATGACCACGACCGCCCCGGCGGCTGGTTCAATGCCGCCACCGGCTACGGCGCCTTGGGCTTCGGCCCCGGTGCGGCGGTCGGTGCAGCACTGGCAGCCCCCGGCACCCAAGTCGTTTGTCTGATCGGCGATGGCGGGTTGCAATTCTCGCCCGGCGAGCTGCGCACTGCGGTTGACGAGCGCCTGCCGATTACCTTCCTGGTCTGGAACAACGCCGCCTACCGCGAAATCGCCGATGCCATGCGCGGAGCGAACACCGAGATTATCGGCTGCCACCCCTCACCCCTGCGGATGGAACCCTTCGCCGCCGCCTGCGATCTGGCGTTCACCAGCATCTTGCAAGAGCCCGACCTCTTGCATCGGGCGCTCAGCCAGCCTTGCGACGGCCCCCGCCTGATCGAGGTCCGCGTCACCTTGTGACGTTCATTCTGGCCCAAATATCCCCGCCGGAGGCTCTTGATTTTTCGCAGAAAAATCGTTCTTTTGCCCGCTAAAGCGCCTCCCGAAAAGTGTGAAGCGGTTTTGGGATGAAAGGCGCGCAAAACCAAAGGCCAAAAGCGGTTGTTTGAGTCCTATCAAACCCAAACCGCTTTTGATTTTTCGCAGAAAAATCGCAGCCTCAGGCGGATTTCGCCAACCTTGCCTCCAGCACCTCAAACGGCAGCCCCGGCTGGTCCTTGGCACAGCGGATCACCAGGCTGGTTTTCACATTCGCCACCGTCTCGGCTTTCAACAATTGCTCGGTCAGAAAGTTCTGAAAGGTCGACAAATCCGGTGCCACGCATTTCAGGATGAAATCAATCTCGCCGTTCAGCATGTGACACTCGCGCACCAAGGGCCAGGCCCGGCAGCGGCCCTCAAAGGTTGCCAAATCGGCTTGCGCCTGCGAATTCAGCCGCACCATGGCAAAGACCTGCACTTCAAACCCCATCTCGCGCGCGTCGATGTCGGCGTGATAGCCCTTGATATAGCCCGCATCCTCCAGCGTCCGGACCCGGCGCAAACACGGCGGCGCCGAGATACCAACCCGCCGCGCCAGTTCCACATTGGTCATCCGGCCGTCGGCCTGCAACTCGGCCAGGATCTTGCGGTCGATCGGATCAAGCTTGGGCACCGGCATTTCAGGCTCCTCTTTGGCAGATGTCCTACGCTTCCACCGGCATTTGCGCAATAATCTTTCGCCCTTGCGCAAGAAAAACTCGCAAACCCACTGTGCGGCAACCGCCCTTTCGCACGGCGCAGCGCGCGCCTATATCAAGGCGTCTTAAATCCGGGCGAGGGTAGAATGAGCGCGACGCGGCACACCAAGGTTCTGATCATCGGCTCCGGCCCGGCGGGTTACACAGCGGCGGTCTATGCCGCGCGCGCGATGCTGAACCCGATCCTGGTGCAGGGCCTGACCCCCGGCGGCCAGCTGACCATCACGACCGAGGTCGAAAACTGGCCGGGCGACAGCAATGTCCAAGGCCCCGACCTGATGGTGCGAATGGCGGATCATGCAAGCGCGGTCGGCGCAGAGGTCATCGCGGATTACATCACCAGCCTTGATCTGCAACACCGACCGTTTACCGCCATCGCCGATTCAGGCACCACCTACACCGCCGATGCGGTGATCCTTGCGACCGGCGCCCAGGCGAAATGGATCGGCCTGCCGTCGGAACAGAAATTCCAGGGCTTTGGCGTTTCCGCCTGCGCCACCTGCGACGGGTTCTTTTATCGCGGCAAGGAGGTCGTGGTGATCGGCGGCGGCAATACGGCGGTCGAGGAGGCATTGTTTCTGACCAATTTCGCCACCAAAGTCACCCTGATCCATCGGCGTGATACCCTGCGGGCCGATAAGATCATGCAGGACCGCCTGTTCAAGCATCCGAAAATCCAGCTGGTCTGGAATTCTGAAGTGACCGAGGTTCTGGGCACCGAAGCCCCTTTGGGCGTCACCGCCGTCCGCACCCGCAACCTGAAAACCGGGGCCGAGGCGGAAATACCTTGCGCGGGCTTCTTTGTGGCGATCGGCCATGCGCCCGCCTCCGAACTGGTGAAAGACCAACTGCCGTTGCACAACGGCGGCTATGTCGAGGTTGAAGCGGGCACCACCCGCACCGCGATCCCCGGCGTCTTTGCCGCAGGCGATCTGACCGACCATGTTTATCGTCAGGCGGTCACCAGCGCGGGCATGGGTTGCATGGCGGCATTGGATGCCGAACGCTGGCTGTCCGGCCAAGCCTGACCGCAACTTGAGGCCAGAACCGCAAGGCACCAAGCGGCCCACCGGGCGAACCATCTTCCACCGCCCCAGCCCGGCCCGCAAAACCAGCCCGGATAAGCGGCTTTTTGCGGCATTTTGGCCCTTTATGCCTGGAATGCCGACCCTTCGCCTTGATTTTTCCTTGGTTTCAGGATCAAAAGCCGCTGGATCGGGTGGCCCAGATAAACCCTAAAGTCCGCCCAAAAGTCTGCTCCAAAGTCCGCCTCATAGTTTGTCCCAAAAGCGAGCCCTCCTCATGTCGATTTCAAACCATGCGCCGATTCCTGACCTGTTTGTTTCGCAAAACAATGCCGCCCACCTGAAGGTCGAGGCGGGCACCATGCCCTCGTGGGATCTGACCCCGCGTCAGGCCTGCGATCTTGAACTCCTGATGAACGGCGGGTTTTATCCGCTGCAAGGCTTCCATACCGAGGCCGATTACAACGGCGTCGTCGAAAACCTGCGGCTGGCCGATGGCACCTTGTGGCCGATGCCGATCACGCTGGACGTGACCGAAAAGTTTGCCGGTGAGGTCAAGCCCGGCACCAAGATAGCACTCCGTGATGCCGAAGGCGTCATCCTTGCGGTGATGACCGTGTCCGACAAGTGGACCCCGAACAAGGCGAACGAGGCGGTCAAGGTCTTCGGTGCCGATGACCTCGCCCACCCGGCCGTCAACTATCTGCACAATATCGCCGGGCCGATCTACCTGGGCGGCAAGGTTGCAGGCCTGCAGGCCCCGGTCCATTACGATTTCAAATCGCAGCGCGACACGCCGAACGAATTGCGCTCCTACTTCAAGAAACTCGGCTGGGAAAAGGTCGTGGCGTTCCAGACCCGCAACCCGCTGCACCGCGCCCACCAGGAACTGACCTTCCGCGCCGCCAGAGAAGCGCAGGCCAACCTTTTGATCCACCCGGTCGTGGGCATGACCAAACCGGGCGATGTGGACCACTTCACCCGCGTGCGCTGTTATGAAGCCGTGCTGGACAAATACCCGCAATCGACCACCACGATGAGCCTTCTGAACCTTGCAATGCGGATGGCAGGCCCGCGCGAAGCCGTCTGGCACGGCCTGATCCGCGCCAACCACGGCGTCACCCACTTCATCGTCGGCCGCGACCATGCCGGCCCCGGCAAGAACTCGGCTGGCCAGGATTTCTACGGCCCCTATGACGCCCAGACCCTGTTCAAGACCCATGAGGCCGAAATGGGCATTAAGATGGTCGATTTCAAACATATGGTCTATGTCCAGGAGAAGGCCAGCTATTATCCGGTCAATGAAGTGCCCCAGGGTTGCACCGTGCTGGACATTTCCGGCACCGAACTGCGCCGCCGCCTGCGCGAAGGTCTGGACATACCCGAGTGGTTTTCGTTCCCGGAAGTCGTCAAGCAACTGCGCAAGACCTCTCCCGCGCGCGACAAGCAGGGCTTTACGGTGTTCTTCACCGGCCTGTCCGGCTCGGGTAAATCCACCATCGCCAACGCGCTGATGGTCAAACTGATGGAGATGGGCGGGCGTCCGACCACGCTTCTGGACGGTGACGTGGTGCGCAAGCATCTGTCATCGGAACTGGGGTTTTCCAAAGAACACCGCGACATCAACATCAAGCGGATCGGTTATGTCGCCTCGGAAATCACCAAGAACGGCGGCATCGCCATCTGCGCACCGATCGCCCCCTATACGTCGACCCGCCGTGCTGTGCGCGAAATGGTCGAGGCTTACGGTGCCTTCATCGAAGTGCATGTGGCGACCAATGTCGAGGAATGTGAAAAGCGCGACCGCAAGGGCCTCTACAAGCTCGCGCGGGAAGGCAAGATCAAGGAATTCACCGGGATTTCAGACCCCTACGAACTGCCGACCAAGGCCGAACTGGTGCTGGAAACCACCGGGATCGAGGTCGACAACTGCGCGCACCAGGTGATCCTGAAACTGGAAAGCATGGGGCTGATCAGGGCCTGAATTGGGGCCAGAATGGCGGCCTGAATTGGCGGCCTGACGCCGGGGCGGCAACCCAACCTATCCACCGGGACCATCCAAACGCCGCCCTTCCCTGTGGCGGCGTTTGGCATTTGAACCTCTTAGCCCAACTTGGCCGCGTCATCTTGCCGAGCACCCGGTCCATCAGCCCGTAGCGATGTAAGATCGCCACCACAGCTTCGCCCGGAATGGCGATCATCAGGCCATGGATCACCCGCACATGCAGCCCGCCGGTCCGATCCAATCCGCCAAACCAGGTCACCGCCGGCCTAGGCGCGCGTGGCACCTCAAGCCCGATGTCTGGCGCAACCGCAAGGCCGCCCGAGGGGATTCAGGCGACGCAAATCCACCAAATGTTTCAAAAAATGAATTCTCCGCGCCTGTCGCCGCAAGTCTCGCTGCCGCCAATGGCATCGCCACCGCCTATCACGGTCTCGAAAAACGAATTCTCTGCGCCCGCACCCGAAGGTCGAGGCCTGCAACTTGGCGCTTGAGACGCAAAGCTCAATGGACCGAAACCGGGGCCATATCGTGCTGACGCGCCAGCGCAAAGGCGAGGTTGCGGTCGGCGACCAGCGCCAGCCGGTCGCCATTCGGGCGGTGGACGGCATAGATGGTCTGGAAACCCTCGGCCTGTTCCTGCAAGGCTATGGGCAGATCGCGGACCTGCACCGGGCGCACATAGACGATGGCGCGGTGGGCCCCGCTGCCCGGCAGATTGTCAAACTTTACATCCATCACTCTTTCCTTTCGTATTCCCCGATTGGGCGGGGCTGGTTACGTCCGCCCGATTGGGCGGGGCGGGTTACTTCCGCCCGATGCGGATGGTCTGAACCACCGTCTCGGCGGCCTGACGGCACAGATCGACATGCAAGAGCCCGTGTTCCAAAGCCGCACCGCCGACCTCCACCCCGTCCGCCAGCACGAAACTGCGCTGAAACGCCCGGGCGGCAATGCCGCGGTGCAGATAGACCCGCCCGGCCACGTCGTCGGCGTGACGGCCACGGATCACCAGCTGGCGGTCCTCGACCGTGATCGCCAGATCTTCCTCGCGAAACCCCGCGACCGCCAGGGTGATCTGGTAGGTCGTCTCGGACGTCGCTTCAATGTTGAACGGCGGATAGCCTTCGGTCGCGGTTTTGGCGGTCCGCTCCACCAGACGTTCCAATTGCTCAAAGCCCAGAAGATAGGGATGAGCACCAAAGGTCAGCTTTGTCATCATCATGTCCTTTCGCAAGCGACATCTCACCTGCGGACCCCGCAGGCACCCGCACCCGGCAAATATGGGGTGATGGGGCACCCAAGGCAAGCCCCGCCCGCCCAGTTTGATCGACCCAGAAATTTGCGGTTGATCCTCAATTCCTTGCAGAATTTTCGCCAGTGCCGCGCGAATCGCTATAGGGTAAAATCATGGACCCTGCAGCCAAGCCGTGATCATGAACGCCTCCAGCGAACTGAACTTTGACGAAATGCTGCGCATCAAGCTGAATGTGCTGCGGCGGGAGCATCGCGATCTGGATGAGGCGATCAACGCCTTGGAACTGTCGGGCCGCCCCGATGCCCTGACCCTGCGCCGCCTGAAAAAACAGAAACTGGCGCTGAAGGATCAGATCGTGAAGATCGAGGATGACATCATCCCGGATATCATCGCCTGAGGACCACCCTTTGAGGACCGCCGCCTGAGGGCCATCGCCTGAGGACCACCGTCTGCTGGCCATCGTCTGAGGACCACCACTGACGTCCACCGCCTGAGGACCACCACTGAGGGCCGCCCTTTGAGGACCACCGTCTGACGTCCACCGCCTGAGGGCCATCCTCTGACGGCCACCGCCTGCGCGCAACCTGGCCGATACCGCACACCCTGCGCTGGATGGGCTGTGGGCTGGCTTCGGCAGGCCCGAACGCCACCGGCGGGCGGATTTGGCAAGCGGCAAACCGCCATCCGGCTTGCCCCAAGGGTCGGCCCGGTATAACCCGCCCAAAGCAGGGCGGAGGCAGGCATGGGCGTTCAGGTCGGGATCATCATGGGCAGCCAGTCGGACTGGCCAACCATGCAAGAGGCAGCCGCCGTGCTGGACCAGTTGGGTGTGGCCTATGAGGCCAAGATCGTCTCGGCCCATCGCACCCCGGACCGGCTGTGGGACTATGGCACCCGGGCGGTGGCGCGTGGGCTGCAGGTGATCATTGCCGGTGCGGGCGGGGCGGCGCATCTGCCCGGCATGATGGCCTCCAAAACCCGCGTCCCGGTGATTGGCGTGCCGATCCAGACCAAGGCTTTGGCCGGGATCGACAGCCTGTATTCCATCGTCCAGATGCCCAAAGGCTATCCGGTGGCTTGCATGGCGATCGGTTCTGCCGGGGCTGCCAATGCCGGGCTGTTGGCCGCAGGCATTCTGGCCTTGCAGGACCAAGCCCTGGCCGAACGGCTGGAGGCGTGGCGGGCGGCCCTGTCCGCCTCGATCCCAGATGGCCCAACCGATGGCCCGACCGACACGCCGGCTAAATCGGGGCCTGTAGGTGAGTGACCTGCCGCAAGGCGCCACCATCGGCATCCTTGGTGGCGGGCAATTGGGCCGGATGCTGGCGGTTGCCGCCGCCCGTCTGGGCTTTCGCAGCCATATCTATGAACCAAGCCGCAGCCCGCCCGCCGCTGACGTCGCCCATGCGGTCACCACGGCGGCTTATGACGACGAGGCCGCCCTGCGTAGCTTTGCCGCAGCGGTCGATGTCATCACCTATGAATTTGAAAACGTGCCGACCTCGGCGCTTGACCTGCTGGAGGCGATCAAACCGATCCGCCCGAACCGCCGGGCACTTGCCATCTCGCAGGACCGCCTGCTGGAGAAAGATTTTCTGACCGGCCTCGGCATCGCCTGCGCGCCCTATGCCAGCGTTCCAACCGCCGCCGACCTTGACGCCGCGATTGCCAAAATCGGCACCCCTGCGATCCTGAAAACCACCCGGCTCGGCTATGACGGCAAGGGTCAGGTGCGTATCATGTCGCCCGATGATGCCACCGCCGCCAAAGCCACCTTTGGCCAGCCTTGCGTGCTGGAAGGCTTGGTCAGCTTCAGCCACGAGGTGTCGGTCATCGCTGCGAGGGGTCTTGACGGCTCGGTCGCTTGCTATGACCCCGGTGAAAACCTGCATCAGGACGGCATCCTGCGCACCACGACGGTCCCCGCGAAATTGACCCCAAGCCAGCGCACCGATGCAGTCCTTCTGGCCGCCCGCATCCTGAATGCTTTGGACTATGTCGGCGTCCTTGGCGTCGAAC
>JAYTQA010000338.1:0-8404 GCA_043746955.1 bacterium
TCACAGATGTAGGTCCCCGCCGGATAAGTGAAGTTGGCCGGGTCGTAAAACGCGGTCTCCTCCAACCCCGGCTCCAGCGTGGCCAGCGGATAGTTGTGCGGCACATAGGCCGAAAACGCGATCTCGCCGAAGGTCTTGCTGCGGTTGGTCCCCGACACGGCAAACACGCCGTCCGAAAACACAATCTCCGCCTCGGTCGCCTCCAGCATATGGGCGGCAATCTTGCGGCCCTTGGCGATCACCTTGTCGCAGGCATTGGCCATCGCCTGCCCGCAAACCGCCAAGGACCGCGAGCCATAAGACCCCATCCCGAACGGAATTTTGGAGGTGTCGCCGTGGATGATCTCCACCGAGGGGAACGGAATCCCGAACATGTCCGAGACGATCTGCGCAAACACCGTCTCATGGCTTTGCCCGTGGCTGTGGGCACCGACCATGACCGAGACATTGCCGGTCGGGTTCACCCGCACCGTCGCCGCATCGTACAGGCCCACGCGGCTGCCCAGAATGCCCACCAGATGCGAAGGCGCAATCCCGCAGGCCTCAATCCAGGTCGAAAGCCCCAGGCCCCGCAGCTTGCCCTTGGCCGCAGCAGCCGTCCGGCGCGCCTCAAACCCCGCCACATCGGCCAGTTCAATCGCTTTATCCAGCGTCGCCCGATAGTTGCCGACGTCATAAGACAGCCCAACCGGCGAGGCATAGGGGAACGCATCCGCCGGGATCAGGTTCTTGCGCCGTACCTCAAACGGGTCCAGTCCCAATTCGCGGCACATCGCATCGACAACCCGCTCCAAGGAATAGGTCGCCTCGGGCCGGCCCGCACCCCGATAGGCATCGACCGGCGCGGTGTTGGTGAACACGGTTTTCACGTTCACATAGACATTCGGCACCGTATACGGCCCCGACATCAGCGTGCCGTGCAGGAAGGTCGGCGTCACGGTCGAGAAATTGGACAGATACGCCCCCACATTCGCCAACGTCTCGGTCCGGAACGCAATGAAACGCCCGTCCAACTCACACGCCAGTTCAATCTTCGTCACATGGTCGCGGCCATGCGCATCGGTCAAGAAACTTTCCGAGCGTTCCGCCACCCACTTCACCGGGCGCTTCAGCTTTTTGGCGGCGGCCAGAACCAGAGCCTCCTCGCCATAGTGATAAATCTTCGACCCAAAGCCGCCGCCGACATCCGGGGCCACCACGGTCAGCTTGTTCTCCGGAATGCCCATCACGAACGCCGCGACCAAAAGCCGGGTCAGGTGCGGGTTCTGGCTGGTGGTGGTCAGCTTGTAATCGCCGGTTCCGGCGTTGAATTCGCCGATCGAGGCGCGCGGTTCCAGCGCATTCGGGATCAGCCGGTTGTTGATCAAATTCAAGGTGGTGACATGCGGTGCCGCCTTGATTGCCGCATCGACCTTGGCCCGGTTATCCTCGATCCAGCCCCAGTCAAAGCACTGGTTGTCCGGTATTTCATCATGCACCCGGTTGGTGGCATCGGCCAAAGCCTTGGCCATATCGACAATCGCGGGCAGCTCTTCAAAGTCGGACGCATCGGCGAGCGCCTGCGCCGCATCCTTCGCCTCGTTATAGCTTTGGGCTACCACCGCCGCATAAGCATCGCCGACATGGCGCACTTTGCCATGGGCCAGAACCGGCCGTTTGGGTTCGCGCATCGGCTCGCCATTGCGCGATTTGATCAGCCAGCCCGCCGGGTTGCCGCCGACATCCTTGAAATCTTCCCCGGTAAAGACCGCCAGCACGCCGGGCATCGCGTCAGCCGCCGCAACCCCAACCGATTTGATCCGTGCATGCGCCATGTTGGAGCGCACGAACACCGCATAGGTCTGGCCATGCACGTTGATATCGTCGGTGTAGTTGCCCTGTCCGGTCAGAAACCGGATATCCTCGCGCCGCTTAACTTCAGCGCCGATCCCGTGATCTCTTGGCATTTCCGTCTCCCCCTATTCGGCTGCAACGGCCATGATGTCCTGCCCGGAGGCAGCCAGCACGGCCTTGACGATGTTATGATAGCCGGTGCACCGGCAGATATTGCCTTCCAGCCCGTGCCGCACTTGGGCTTCCGAGGGTTTGGGATTTTCGGCCAGCAACGCCGCCGCGGTCATCACCATGCCCGCCGTGCAGAACCCGCATTGCAACCCGTGGTGGTCCTGAAACGCCTGCTGAAGCGTGCCAAGCGAGCCATCCGACAGCGCCATCCCCTCGATGGTCGTGACCTTCGCGCCCGCCACATCCTGCGCAAAGATCGAACAGCTTTTCACAGCCATGCCATCGACATGCACGACACAGGCCCCGCATTGCGAGGTGTCGCAGCCGATATGGGTGCCGGTCAGCCCCAGCCCCTCGCGCAGATAGGCCGACAGCAAAGTCCGCCCTTCCGTCTCGGCCGAAACCGACTTGCCGTTCACGGTCATCATCACTTTGGTCATGTCGTCCTCCCTTGATCTTTATCTAAAGCTTTTGGGGTTCAACCGATCAAACGGCGGAACCAGCCTTTTTTCGCTGTGTCATCCGCACCATCAGCAAGTACGGCCTCCGGCTCGACTGCCGGCTCCTCTGCTGGTGCCTCGATGGCATTCTGAAACCGGTTGAAAAACTCCTCGGCGAGGTTCCTGGCAAAGCCGTCAATGATCCGGCTGCCAAGTTGGGCAATCTTGCCGCCAACCGAGGCATCGACATCATAGGTCAGTCTGGTGCCGGCCCCCTCTGGCTCCATCGTCACCAACGCGCCACCCTTGGCAAAGCCCGCAACCCCGCCCTTGCCCTCGCCAGTGATCCGTAACGAGCGGCCGACGATCATCTCGGATAAAGTCACCGTCCCGGTAAACCGCGCCTTCACCGGCCCGACCTTTTGGGTCACCACCGCCTCGAACCCGGCCTCGGGCGAGCCGGTCAGACTTTCACACCCCGGCACGCAGTGCTTGAGAACATCGGCATTCAACACGGCAGCCCAAACCGTGGCCGGGTCCGCCGCAATGTGCCGCTCCTCGGCCAGCTTCATGAAACAACTCCCGGTTGCAGTCTGCGATCTGTCCCGTCCTCTGCCGGACCGCAAGGCCTGGGCAGGGCGGGTTATCCGACAGTCTTGCCCGAAGGATTTTCACCTGTCATCTGGCATTTCGGAGTGTAACGCATTCTGACACTTGAAGGCAGAAAAGCCCGCACCTCAGGCACCGACATCCGGCGCCTTCTGCATCTGCACGGCGTTGATCAACCAGCCATCCGGGCCCTCAATCATCTGATAATCCAGCAGATAGCTCTGGCCCTTGGCATCGGTCACCCGCACGCGCTGCCAAAAGGCGCCGCCCACCGTGCGCAGGTCCATCATATCAACCTGGGACGGGTGCCAGACCATCGGATAACCCTGCCTGACCATTGCGCCAAAGTTATCCGGCGTGCCGAACATCGCGTGAATCGTCGGCGAGGCATAGGTGAAGGCTTTGGCAAAATCATCCACCTGAAACGCTTGAATTTGCGCACGGATGGTATCTTGAATCGGGGCTTGCTGCGCGAAAGCGGGCAAGGTCAACAGAGCAAACGCAAGGGTCAGGCCAAGGCGCATGATGACGGCTCCAAACTGAACGTCCCCAAAGGTAAGGGTAGCACGGCTTTGGCTTTGGTCAAACACCGCAAATGCGGCGCTCTGCGGACCCGGCTGGTGGGACTTCACGTCCCCCCAGACCCCCCCGTGGGATATTTTTGGACAGAAAATGGAGTTAAGACGAGAGGTCACCCGCCAGCGCCTTATCGATCAGCGCAATTGTCTCGGGTACACCGTAAAGTGCTATGAACCCACCAAAGCGCGGGCCCTCGCCGGCCCCCATCAGCACCTCGTAGAGCGCCTTGAACCAGTCGCGCAGCGGCTCAAAGCCGTGGTCCTTGCCAACCGCATAGCAGGCGGTTTGCAGGCTTTCCTCGTCGGCGGGGCTATTCCAGGCCGCCAACCTGCCGCGCAGGTCCAGAATTGCCGCGCGTTCCTTGGCACTGGGCAGCCGGTAGGTCCGGTTCGGCGCGATCTTGTCGGTGAAATAGCGCACCGCATAACCCGCGGCCGCGTCCAGATCGGGATGGGTTTCCGGGCTGGCATCGGGGGCATATTTCCGGATGAAGCCCCACAGCCCCGCCGCATCCTTGGCCCCTGCGACCGAGGCGAGGTTGAGCAGCATCGCAAAGCTGATCACCATCCGGCTTTGCGGCACCTGGCCGCCATGGATATGCCAGACCGGGTTGGCCAGTTGTTGATCGACGGTTTGGGTCGGATACGCCTTCAGCTGCTGATGATATTCATCGACCGCTTTCGGGATCACGTCCCACCACATCCTTTTGGCCGTCTTGGGCTTCTGGTACATGAAATACGACAGACTTTCGGTCGCGGCGTAACTCAGCCATTCGTCAATCGTCAGGCCATTGCCCTTCGACTTGGAGATTTTCTGGCCCTGTTCATCGAGGAACAATTCATAGCCCATATGGTTGGGCTTGCGGCCGCCCAAAACCTCGCAAATCCCGTCATAGATTGGCGTGTTGGTCGAATGGTCCTTGCCGTACATCTCAAAATCCACCCCCAAAGCCGCCCAACGTGCGCCGAAATCCGGCTTCCATTGCAGTTTGACATGACCGCCGGTGACGGGGAGGGTCCATTCGCGCCCAACCTCGTCGTCAAAGGTGATCGTGCCATCGCGGGCGTTCACCGCTTTCATCGGGACATACATCACGCGGCCACTTTCCGGGTGGATCGGCAGGAAGCAGGAATAGGTTTGCTGACGCTCCTCGCGCAACGAAGCCAACATGATCGCCATGATCGCGTCATAGCGTTCGGCACAAAGCCGCAGCGTGTCGTCAAAGCGCCCCGACTTATAGAACTCGGTGGCCGAGATAAACTCATACTGAAAGCCGAACGTATCGAGAAACCGCCGCAGCATCGCATTGTTATGGGCGCCGAAGCTCGCGTATTCGCCGTAAGGGTCGGGCACCGAGGTCAGCGGCATCTGCATATGCTGCCGCAGCATGTCCTGGTTCGGCACATTCTCCGGCACCTTGCGCATGCCGTCCACATCATCGGAGAAACAAATCAGCCGGGTCGGAATATCCGAGATCACCTCAAACGCCCGCCGGATCATCGTTGTCCGCGCCACCTCGCCAAAGGTGCCGATATGCGGCAGACCTGACGGCCCATAGCCGGTCTCAAACAGCACATAGCCCTTCTCCGGCGCCTTTTTCTCAACCCGTTTCAGCAGTGCGCGCGCCTCTTCAAATGGCCAGGCTTTTGACGTCAGTGCAGCGTCGCGCAGGGCAGACATCGGCGGATCCTCTCATTTGGGCCACGGTAAACCCGTTGAGCAGCCTTTGGGCCACCCCGAACCCCCGTCCTCTATTGCCGCATAGGCCTGCCGTCAATATTGTCAGGCCACATGCGAAAGGAAGACCCATGCAAGACACCCCGCCCTCGATGTCGCCGCCCGATGCGCTGATCGCCGTGATGATCGCCGTCTCGGCCTCCGATGAGCAGATGCGGACCGCCGAACTGGTCGCCATCCAGCGCATCGTCAACCACCTGCCGGTGTTTTTGGGCTACGACAGCGACCGGATCAGCGTGATCGCCCAAACCGTGTTCGACCTGTTCGAGGAGGAGGATGGCATCGCCGCCCTGTTCGGCCTGATCCGCGACGCTTTGCCGGAGCGGCTGAACGAAACCGCCTACGCGCTCGCCTGCGACGTAGCCTCCGCCGACGGGTTGCTGAAAGAGGTGGAGTTGCGGATGCTGGAGGAAGTGCGCGAGGAATTGCAGATCGACCGGCTCCACGCCGCGGCGATTGAGTGGGGGGCGCGGGTGCGGCATTTGAGGGGGTAGCAACCTTTTATAACGCCGCCTATTCCAAGTCATATTGTCCGTTCTTGGCCTTTGCGCCGGGGATGTTGAAGAATTTTCACGCGTCGCAATGATGCGGCCTAAATACATTATGATGCCGCGCGTGAAATGTGCGGTATGCTTTTGGTTTTTGATATCTCGTGAAGTTTGCCAGGGGGCGGAGTAGAGATTGTCCGAAATAGGGGTATCATCGCCCTTGCGCATGCATCTCATCTAGTTCGTTGAACACGTCGTGGTGAATGCGTGAGACGTTTTGAAGTCCCGGATTCGGGGGTCTGGCTGCAACCGCCGAACAATCCACGGTGCCCAACAATTCGCACGTCGCGGCCCGCGAGACGCCGGAATAGTATATGGTCTCGACGCCAGGATCACCCGTCATATGATGGCGATAGGGTCCGAATTTGTACTGCACATTTTGCGCGCCCCGCAAAGTGTCGCCGCTGAAACCCATGATTGGCTTGCCGTCGATCCAAATTTCTAGAACACCGCCCACAGCGTCCCAACGTGCATGCATCACGACCTGTACCCAACGATCTGAAACGCCGGCCTGACTGGAAATTACCGCATTGGTGTCGATCCGGTTGCAGGCCGGCGTCTGATAGCCATCAACGTTTCGATAGCTGCCGCAGGTCCAAGGAGAATCAAGGTTCTCGATGATCTTAAAACCCTCCGCTTGGATCGCCAATTGTACACTTGGCACGGACCCATCTGCGCTAATCGTGTGTTTGAAATCCATCAGGCTCAAGCTGTGACCTTGGACACGGGGATCAGAGGATGGCACTAGAAAGCTGACGGAATACCAATAATCGCGCCCTGACCTTGCCTTGACTCCAGGCTTTTCGACAAACTGAACGCGTTGTGCAAAGCCCGGGGAACCAAGGCGGTCCCAATCGAGGGGATCACCCTTCCAAGCGTAGTCCAGATTGATTTGCAGTGCGTTTCGCCCGCCGATAGCAACAGATGCAACTGCCTGAGGGTTTGTCACATTGGTCTTGGATGGCTCCATTCCGTTTTTGTATTCACCACCTAGGATTGTGGTAGGATTGACCCGCGCTATAGACAAGCTAGGCGATATTGCCGATACTCCAATAGTCAGCAGGGCTATTGCAATGCGTTTCATTGTCCCACCTGTGTCAAATTCTTGCAAATGACGATAACACTGAATTCGAATTTCATCAATTTTTTTTTGTATTTGGTCTGCGCGTGGCCCTTGACGGCAATCCGGTAGGGCCATCTCCCCCCCCCCTCACACCATCCCCGCCCACCTGCCAATCAACCCCGCCTGCATCCCATGCGCCCTTCCAACCCAGCCATGCTCGCCCGGCGGTTGCTCGCGCTTATCAATCGGCACCGCTTCCCGCCGTGCCGGATCGGCGGAGAAGATCGCAAAGCACAAGTCCCGCCCCGACGCCGGTGCGATAAACCCGACCAGCCCGGAGACGAAATTCAGCGTCCCGCTTTTCACATGCACCCGCACGCCGCCCGGAGCTTGACCCTTCACCCCGACCTCGCGCAACAACCCGCGCAAGCCTGCACCGGACGCCCGCTTCTCGCCCGCCATGATCGCCCGCATCATCCCCGCAGCCGTCACCCGTGACGCCGCTCCCAAGCCCGAATGATCAACGAACAACCCGTTCAACCCCAGATTGGCCTGTGCCCAGGCCTGCATCGCCGAAGCCGAACTGCGCAGATCCGCAGCCCCAGACGCCGATAGCCCGATCGTCTCGGCGGTGATATTGGTCGAATACTTCAACATATCGCGCAGGATCTCACTCAACCCCGCACTCGGCCAGTTGATCAGCGGCTTGGCCCCGGCGGGCAAAGCCGCAACCCTCTGGGCTTTTGGCAATGCAATCCCTTGTGCCGCACCCAAAACGCCGAACACCTCCGCCACATAATCCGCCACCCGCCGCACCGGCAACCACCGGCTGCCCGGCTGCGCCAAAGCCGGCCGTGCCACTGTCCAGCTTTCGACCGCGCCACCGGAATAGGTGAACAGCGGCAGATCGCGGTCGGCAATCCCCATCGTGATGCCCTGCACCACCGGCACAAACCGCTGCCCCCGCGCGTTCATCTGCACGGCGGCACCGCCCTTGGTCCACTCCATATTCACCCGGTTGAAGTTGAGCGACAGGCCCGACAGCCCCGGATCAAAGCCGACCTGAACCGGCTGCTCATCGGTGATCCGCTCGAAACTCGGCAGAGCCCCGGCATAAACCAGAAACCGCCCGCTGACCTGCCTGAGCCCGGTGCGCGCCAAAGCCGCCGCCATGTCGCCCAAAGTGTCGGTATCCAGCGTCGGGTCGCCGCCGCCTGCCAGGATCAGATCGCCATCCAGCCGCCCGCCCACCACCGGCCCGGTGGCATAGACGGTGGTGGCAAACCGGTGATCCGCCCCCAGCCGCTCCAGCGCAAAGAGCGCGGTGATGGTCTTGGCGACACTGGCGGGCGGCACCGGCGCATCGGGCATAAGACTTTCCAGCATCCGGCCCGAAGCGACCTCTGCCACACAATAACTGGTCA
>JAYTQA010000339.1:0-3149 GCA_043746955.1 bacterium
GCGGCCACGCGCCCCGATAGCCGCGCCACCAGGCCACGTTTGCGGTCTTCCACCACCATGGCCACCCGGGCGGCAAGACCTGCTTCGGCCAAGGCCGCATCAAAGACCCGGGCGATGGCAAGTTTGCGCAATTCGGGTTTAACCACCTTGCCGACCGCAGTTTTGGGCAGGCTGGGCAGGATTTCCAGATGTTTCGGCATCGCCGCGCGTTCGCTGATATGGGCCTGGGCGAAGCTTAAGAGCTCGTCGGCAGTGACGGTGGCACCCTTGACCAGTTCGACATACACGCAGGGCAATTCGCCGGCATGGGCATCGGGCTGGCCAACCGCGCCGGCAAAGGCCACGGCGGGGTGACCGGCCAAAGCCTCCTCGATCACGGCGGGGTCGATGTTGTGGCCGCCGCGAATGATCAGGTCTTTGGCGCGCCCGGTGATGTAGAGGTAGCTTTCACTGTCCAGCCGCCCGAGGTCGCCGGTACGCAGATAGGTGGCGTCCAGAAACTGCGCAGCGTTGCGGTCAGCCTCCAGATAGGTGGCGCCTGGGATGACGCCGGGGTTCGCCACACAAATCTCGCCGACCTCGTCCACCCCGCAGTCACGCGCTGCACCACCCGAAAAGTCCACGATGCGGAGCTTGGTATGGGGAAACACCAGCCCGACCGAGCCGCTTTTCTTGACGCCGTCCGGCGGGTTGGCCGACACCAGACAGGTGGCCTCGGTCAACCCATAGCCTTCGATCACCTGAACCCCGGTCGCCCGTTCGTAGCGGTTGAACAGCTCCACCGGCAGCGGCGACGAGCCGGAAAATGTACCGCGCAAGGTGGCGATTTTGGCATCGACCGTTCGCTGCATCAGCGCCGACAAAGCCGTGGGCACCGCGATCAGGTAGGTGACACCATAGCGTTCAACCAGCTTCCAAAGGTTGTCAAACACCCCCTCGCCCCGGTAGCCTTGCGGGGTGGGCAACACCACATGCGCGCCGGACGCTATCATCGACATCATCACCGGATAGGCCGCCAGCGCATGAAACAGCGGCAGGGGGCATAAGACCACATCGGTCTCAACGAACAACAACTTGTGTCCGACCCAGCCATTGTAAACCATCCCCGAGACTTTGTGTTGCGCCACCTTGGGCAGTCCGGTGGTGCCCCCGGTGTGAAAATAGGCGGCAACCCGGTCGACTTTCGGGTCATCGAAGGTCAGCGTTTTGGGCTGCGCCGCCACCGCCTTGGTGAAGTCCATCCGCGTGGCCCGGTGGCTGACCGGATTTTTGGGCCGCAGCAGCCCCGCGATGAACGACTTCGGGAAGGTCAGATAGGGCGCGAGGTCAACCTCGACGACCGCCGTCACCCCCGGCGCATCCGCGACCGCCGCCGCCAGCTTTTGAGCAACATCGGTGCGCGGAAAGCTTTTTAGCGTCACCAGAACCTTGGCCTTGGTTTCGCGCAGAATGCCCGCGATCTGACCCGCCTCCATCAACGGGTTGATCGGGCATACGATGCCTGCGACCATGCCGCCGAGCAACGTCACCGCAGTTTCAAGGCAGTTCGGCAGCGCAAACGCCACGGTATCGGCGGGGCCCACCCCCAAGGCGCGAAACAGGTTTGCCGCTTGGGTGACTTGGGTCAAGAGCCCGCCCCAGGTCAGCGTCCGCGCCTTGTCGTTCCGCCCAGAGGTCAACTGAAACGTCACCGCAGGCCGCGGGCCATGGGCGCGGGCGGTGCGGGTCAGAAAGTCGAGCATCGTGGTGGCGACATCGAGGTTGGCCCAAGCGCCCTCCGCCTCGATCGCCAGAACATCCGATGCGGTGCGAAATGCCGTCATGCCATCCTCCCGACCCGCCCTCTCTCCGGGGCTTGGGCCGAAGATGCGGGCAAACGCACGGTTTGCCAAGCGCCGGGTTGCGGGCGCAGGCGGTAACGCGGTAATTCCACGGTGTCGCCTCGGGCGCACCGCCCGGGCGCGGCCCCCGTTGCGCAATATCACCGCTGCAGTGCTGCAAAACGCCAACACCCGGAGGTTTGTCGCAAAGTGCAAATGCCAGAGCAGGTCGACCTCAAACCAAACTGTCAGGGTTGCGCGGCCTTGTGCTGCGTGATGCTGCCTTTCGATGCCGGCGACGCCTTTGCCTTTGACAAAGCCGGGGCCGAGCCGTGCCGCCATTTGTCAGGCCACGCCTGCACCATCCACGCAAGGCTGGCGGAGGCGGGGTTTGGCGGCTGTATCCGGTTTGACTGTCTGGGGGCCGGGCAGCGCGTGGTGCAACAGGTGTTTGGCGGGCGGTCGTGGCGGGATGACCCTACACTGATGGCCCCGATGGAGGCGGCATTTCGGGCGATGCGGCGGCTGCATGAGGATTACGGGTTGCTTCTGGCGTCCGAGCGCTTGCCCCTGACCGATGCCGAACGGGCGACACGGCAGGGGCTGTTGGACGGGTTGGCGATGGCTGCGCCGCAAACCGAAGCCAGCCTGCTGGCCTATGAAACCGGCCCGATGCCGCGTGCGGTGCAGGGGTATCTCGCCACAATCAAGCAGCGACTGACGCCCCGTCGGTGAATTGCAGCCGGGCGAGACGCGCGTAAAGCCCGTTTTGTGCCACCAACTCGTCATGGGTGCCGACCGCCACGATCCGCCCCTGATCCAGCACGACAATCCGGCTGGCGCGTTTGACCGTGGCCAGCCTGTGCGCCACCACCAGCACGGTGCGGCCTTGGGCAAGCCTGTCGACCGCTTGCTGCACCAGCCGCTCGCTTTCGGCATCAAGGGCCGAGGTTGCCTCGTCCAAGAGCAACACCGGCGCGTCGCGCAGGATGGCGCGGGCGATGGCGATCCGCTGGCGCTGGCCGCCGGACAGCATGACGCCGCGCTCGCCCAACGGCGTGTCATAGCCTTGCGGCAGGCTTGCGATAAAGTCGTGGGCGGCGGCGGCGCGGGCGGCGGATTCGACCTCGGCATCGCTCGCCTCGGGCCGGCCAAAACGGATGTTGTCGCGCGCTGAACCGGCGAAAATCACCGAATCCTGCGGCACAAGCGCGAAGGCGTGACGGAACGCGTCGCGGTTCATCCGCCGCAGATCGACGCCGTCGAGGGTGACGCGGCCCTCGTCCGGGTCAAAAAACCGCAGCAGCAGCTGGAACACCGTCGATTTGC
>JAYTQA010000340.1:0-3149 GCA_043746955.1 bacterium
TCGTGGGAGGCAGAATTGTTGGAAAACTACATCAGGTGGGCAGGTAGCCGAGGGCTTGGCGGAAGGTGTCCGGGTCCACATTGCCACCCGACGCGGTACAGATGACTGTGTCGGGCAGGTCCTGGCGGTAAAGCGCTGCGGCCAGCGCCACCGCGCCGCCGGGTTCGACCACGATGCGCAGATGGGCGAAGGCGAGCGCCACGGCGGCCAGCGCCTCGGTGTCGGTGACCACCAGCCCGGGGCCGCACAGGCGTTGCAGGATCGGAAAGGTGATCTTGCCCGGTTCCGGGGTCACGATGGCGTCGCAGATCGAACCCGTGGTGGCGGCATTGCGCTGCACGGTCCCGCTGGCCAGCGAACGGGCGGTGTCGTCAAACCCTGCAGGCTCGACCGGGCGGACCCGCAGATTTGGCTGCGGCTCGAGCGCGAGGGCGATGCCTGCGGTCAGGCCGCCGCCGCCGCAGCAGGTCAGGACATCGGCGTGGGTGATACCCGCCTCAGTAGCTTGGGCTGCGATTTCAAGGCCGACGGTGCCTTGGCCTGCAATCACCTGTGGCGCGTCATAGGGGCGGATCAGGGTCAGGTTGCGGGCTTGGGCAAGGCGCTGGCCAATCGCCTCGCGGTCTTGGTTGGCACGGTCGTACAGCACCAACTCTGCGCCGTAAGCCTTTGTATTGGCTATCTTTATCGCAGGCGCGTCCAGCGGCATCACGATGACGGCAGGTGCCCCCAACAGGGCCGCCGCATGGGCCACACCCTGGGCATGGTTGCCGGAGGAGAACGCGATGACGCCGCGCGCGCGTACTACCTCGGGCAGGGCGGTCAGTGCCGACCACGCGCCGCGAAACTTGAAACTGCCGGTCACCTGCAGGCATTCCGCCTTCACGAAAATCCGCCGCCCGGCGATTCGGTCCAACAGCGGCGCGTTCAGCAGCGGGGTCAGGCGGGCGTGGCCGTGGAGACGCTCGGCTGCGGCCAGGATCATCGTCATGTCGGTCATTTGGCGAGCCTTTGGAATGCGGCAAGCGCCGCGATGCTGGTCGGTTCATCGAGGTACGGCACATGGGCGCGGTCGGGCACCGTGGCCACGATCAGGCCGGGGTGACGGCGCGCCATTTCCGCGACGGTGGCCGCACTTAAGAGGTCAGAGTTTGCCCCCCGGATCACCGCCATCGGCAGACCGGCACAGGCGTCAAACAGCGGCCAAAGATCGTCGGGCGGCAACGCCATCGTGGCGAGCACGGCATCGCGGAGGGCGGGGTCGTAGGTGATCTGCAGGCCGTCCGCACTCGGTTTGGCATGCTTTTGCGCCTCTTCCAGCCAACGCGCGGGTGGTACATTGGCAAAGCCGGGGGAATTGTCGGCCAGCACCTCGGCAAACTCGGCGAAGGTTTTGGCGGCAGGATTGCGGCCCACGTAATCCGCAATCCGGCCCATGCCCGCACTATTCAGTTCCGGGCCGATGTCGTTCAGGCAGAGGCCCAGCAGGCGGTCCTTCGCCATCAGCGCCAGCAGCATGCCGATCAGCCCACCGCGCGAGGTGCCCAAAACCGCAAAACGCCGGATCCCCAAGTGGTCCATCAGCGCCAAAGCGTCCTGCGCCTCTTGCTGAATGGTGTAGGTGGCGGCGCCGGTCCAGTCCGACCCGCCGCGCCCGCGGTAATCCATCCGGATGATCCGGCCGGTCAGATGCGGCTTGGCATAGGTGAAATCGGCCATGGTCCGGGTCAGGCCGGGCAGGCACAGCAAAGCCCGGCCCCTGCGCTGATCAGGGGCCTGGTCGGCAAAGGCGAGGCGGGTTCCGTCAGGAAGGGTGAAATGAGCCATGGGTCAAACTAAGCAGGAAATCCGCCGTGGCGGAAGGGGTGGCCAACCGAAGCAGTCCTTGCCTGCGGGGCCGGTCCGCCATAGATGCAAGCCCGATCATCCCGATCATCCTGATCATTGGGGGGCAAGTCATGGCGCAGTTAGATACCGCAGACCGGGCGACATCGCGCAAGGTCGGGGCTTTGGCGGGATTGCGCCCGTTTATCGCGCCCTATCGGGCGATGGCGCTGGTGGCGGGCGGGGCGCTGATCGTCACCGCCTCGGTCAGTCTGGTGCTGCCATTGGCGGTGCGCCGGGTGATTGACGGCTTCGGGTTGGAACGTGCCGCGATGCTGGACCAGTATTTTGGGGCGGCCATGCTGATTGCGGTGGTTTTGGCGGTCGGCACCGGAGTGCGGTATTACTTCGTAACGCGGCTGGGTGAACGTGTGGTGGCCGACATCCGCCGCGCCTTGTTCGACAAGGTGATCGCGATGAGCCCGGCTTACTTTGAAAAGATCATGTCGGGCGAGGTTCTGTCGCGGATCACCACCGACACCACGCTGATCCTGTCGGTGCTGGGGTCGTCGGTTTCGGTGGCCCTGCGCAATGTGCTGACGCTGGTCGGTGGGCTGGTGTTGCTGATGCTGACCTCGACCAAGCTGACGCTTCTGGTCATGCTGATCGTGCCGACCGTGGTGGTGCCGATCGTGCTTCTGGGACGGCGGCTGCGCGCCTCGTCGAAAGAGAATCAGGATTGGATCGCACAGTCGTCCGGCAAAGCGTCCGAGGCGTTGACAGCGGTGCAGATCGTCCAGGCCTTCACCCATGTGACCGCGACCCAGATCGAGTTTGCCGCGGTGACCGAGCAAGGCTTTGGCTCGGCGCTGAACCGGATTGGCCTGCGGTCGGCGATGACATTCGTGGTGATGTTTCTGGCCTTCGCAGGGGTGGTCGGGGTTTTATGGATCGGCGCGCATGACGTCCGGGCCGGGGTGATGACGCCGGGGGAACTGGTGCAGTTCGTGATTTACGCGGTGATGGTGGCGGGGTCGGTCGGCGCTTTGTCCGACATCTGGGGCGAGTTGCAGCGGGCAGCGGGTGCCGCCGAACGGCTGGTCGAGATGTTGGACGCGCGCGACCCGGTGCAAGACCCTGCGGCCCCGGTGGCCATGGCACAGCCGGTGCGCGGGGCAATCGCGCTGGAAGGGGTCAGGTTCCACTACCCCTCACGCCCGGAAACCTCGGCTTTGGACGGTGTGACCCTGTCGATTGCGCCCGGCGAGACCGTGGCGTTGGTCGGGCCGTCGGGGGCTGGCAAATCGACGGTGTTCCAGCTGCTG
>JAYTQA010000341.1:0-3149 GCA_043746955.1 bacterium
ATCAATACCCCGCCGGGAGACTGGGCCTCTGGTGACCGTGGCCACGCCGCCGTGCCGGGCATGGAAAGCCAGTTCCGCGATCATTTCCAGCGCGCCGCCGACCTTGCCACCCGTCTTGGCGCGGGCAAGGTCCATATCATGGCTGGGGTCGCCAAAGGCCCGCAGGCCACCCAGCTTTTCACGGAAAACCTTGCATGGGCCGCTGAAACCGCCCCCGACCTCAGCTTTACCATCGAGCCGCTCAACGCGGAAGACTGGCCCGGCTATTTCCTGAACGACTTCGATCAGGCCGCGCGAATCCTGGCCGACCTCGATAACCCCCGCATCGGCCTGCAATTCGATGTCTGGCACGCCGCCCGGATCCATGGCGACGCCCAAGCGGTGTGGGAGAAGCACCGCGCGATGGTCAACCATGTCCAGATCGCCGGTTTCCCGAACCGCGCTGAACCCGGCGGCGGCGGCTTCGATCTGACCGCGCTGTTCCGCGACCTCGATGCGCAAAACTATCAAGGTTGGGTCGCCGCCGAATACCGCCCTGCACGCGCCACCGTGCATGGGCTTGGCTGGCTGAACGCGCTCAAAGCCCGCGACCGGATGATCGGCACCACCGCCTGAGACCAAAAGTTAACGCCCTGCCGTCTCCACGCGCGTAGAGACCGAAAGAAGACAGATATAAGACGCCTTCAAGACCCAGCCAAATCCCTAAACCTCACCGGTTACCCCAGCGCTCCTTCCCCCTGCGCCGCCTAACCGCTATCCTTGCGACCAGTCACATTCAGGGAAGCCAAAATGCCCGCCGAACCGCCCGAAATCCAAATCGTCACCACGTGGAAAATCGTTTGCGACGGCGGGGTTGGCGGCCTTGGCCACCCCCGCGTCTGGCTGACCATCCCCGAGGATGTGGGCTTTGTCGAATGCGGCTACTGCGACAAACGGTTCCAGATCGACCGCGCCCACGCCCACAGCGACCACTGAACCCACCAGATTTCCAAGAGTAATTCCAAATGGTTAGCTGGCGTCATACCCTTGCCCCTTGGACAAATACTCCAAAGTCTGCGGCAAAGCCCTGGGCTGCTACAAATGCCCAAACCGGTGGCGGAACACCCCGCTTCATGCCAAACTGACATCAAACTAGGGGCACGTCATGACCTTCGGCAAAGGCCACCACCTTCACCTGATCGACGGCTCGGCCTTCATCTTCCGCGCCTACCACGCCCTGCCCCCCCTCACGCGCAAGTCAGATGGCCTGCCGGTGGGTGCGGTTGCGGGCTTCTGCAACCTCCTGTGGGGCGAACTTACCACCACCCGCAGCCAAAACGCGCCCACCCATATCGCGGTGATTTTCGACGCCGGGGCCAAGACCTTCCGCAACGATATCTACCCGGAATATAAGGCAAATCGCCCGCCACTGCCCGAAGACCTCCGCCCCCAATTTCCCCTGACCCGCGACGCAACCCGCGCCTTCAACGTCGCCTGCATCGAACTCGCGGGCTACGAGGCCGACGACATCATCGCCACCCTCGCCAAACAGGCGCGCGAGGCTGGCGGCACTGTCACGATCCTCTCGTCCGACAAAGACCTGATGCAGTTGATCGGCAACGGTGTGGACATGCACGACCCGATGAAAAACAAGCGCTTAGGGCTTGATGACGTGATGGAAAAGTTCGGCGTCCCCCCCGATCGGGTGGTCGATGTGCAAGCCCTCGCCGGCGATTCGGTGGACAACGTGCCCGGTGCGCCCGGCATCGGCTTGAAAACCGCAGCCCTGCTCATTCAGGAATACGGCGACCTCGACACCCTTCTGGCCCGCGCGGGTGAGATCAAGCAACCCAAGCGGCGCGAGGCGCTGGTCGACAACGCCGACAAAATCCGCATGTCCCGCCAGCTTGTGACCTTGAAAGACGATACCCCCATCGCGCTCGACCTTGCCACTTTGGAACTCCGCGCCCCCGAGCCTGACGCCATCATGGCCTTCCTGAAAGAGATGGAGTTTCAAACCCTTATCCGCCGCGTCTCTGATAAGCTGAAGGTCGAGGCCCCGACACTCGACACCGGCAAAGGCTACGAAGTCGCCGGTGCCCATGACGCGCCTCAGACCCCAGCCGTCCCCTTTGACCACGCCGCCTATACCTGCATCCGCGACGCCGAGACCCTGGCGAAATGGATCGCCCGCGCCCGTGAACGCGGCTATCTGGCGGTGGATACCGAAACCACCTCTCTCGATGAAATGCTGGCCGAAATCGTCGGCATTTCGCTTTGTATTGACCCCGGCCAAGCCGCCTATATTCCCCTGATGCACCGCACCGGGACCGGCGACCTGCTCGGCGCTTTGACCGTCACCGAAGGCCAAATGCCGCAGGCCGAAGCGTTAAGCCTCTTGAAACCCCTGCTTGAGGATAATGCTATCCTGAAAATCGGGCAGAACATGAAATACGACGCCAAAATCTTCGCCCGCCTTGGGGTCAACGTCGCGCCCATCGACGATACCATGTTAATGTCAGGTGCCATGCATGCGGGTCTGCACAATCACGGCATGGACGAGTTGTCCGGGAAATACCTGAACCACAAACCCATCCCGATCAAGGACTTGATCGGTTCCGGCAAATCCGCCACCACTTTTGACAAGGTCGCTATCGACACCGCTGTCAAATACGCCGCCGAGGATGCCGACGTCACCTTACGCCTTTGGCAGACCTTCAAACCCAACCTGCATAAGGCGAAGGTCACCACCGTGTACGAAACCCTCGAACGCCCCCTCGTGCCGGTTCTGGCCGAGATGGAGATGGCGGGCATTCAAGTCGACCGCCAAACCCTCTCCCGCATGTCCGGCGCTTTTGCCCAGAAAATGGCGGCCTTGGAAGCGGAGATTCAGACACTGGCCGGTGAGAAGTTCAACGTAGGCTCGCCCAAACAGTTGGGCGAGATTCTGTTCGACAAGATGAGCCTGCCCGGCGGCGAAAAGGGCAAGAACGGCGCTTACGGCACCGGCGCGGACGTGCTCGAAGACCTTGCGACCGAGCACGAACTGCCCGGCAAAGTGCTGGACTGGCGGCAATTGTCCAAGCTGAAATCTACCTACACCGACGCTTTGCAGGACCATATCAACCCCGAAACCGGGCGGGTCCACACCAGCTATTCGATCACTGGCG
>JAYTQA010000342.1:0-8389 GCA_043746955.1 bacterium
CCCTCGACCTACAAAATCCCTGCGGTGTCCGACCGCCCGCTGATTTTCAACGTGGCGCTCTGGACCGACCCCAATATCGAGGACACCGTGGGCAAATCCAAAGCGGTCGGCGAGCCGCCGTTCAACCTCGGCATGTCCGCCTTCTTCGCGCTGTCCAACGCCGTAGCCGCCTGTGGCACCGGCTACCCCGCCCTGAACGCCCCTGCAACGCCCGAGCGTATCCTGATGGCCGTCAACCGGGTGCGCGATGTTTGACCCGTTCACCCACACGCCATGGCCGCGTGCAGCCGCTCCCCGCAAAGCGCATCCCGCTCAACTTTCTCCCAAAAAGGTCAGCGCCAATGTTTGACCTCGTGGCCCTGCAAGCCGCCGTCCGCGCCCATGGCCGCGTCGCCCGCGTGGTGATCGCGGGTTTCGAAGGCTCCGCTCCGCGCGAAGTGGGGGCCGCGATGCTGGTCTGGGCAACTGGCCAATCCGGCACCATCGGCGGTGGCGCGCTGGAATGGCAAGCGGGGCAAAAAGCCCGCGCGCTGCTGCCGTCACGGACCGCTCACCTCGCCCGCATTCCGCTTGGCCCAGCCCTCGGCCAATGCTGCGGCGGAGCGGTCACCTTGCTGACCGAAATTTACGGAGCCGAGGCGCTGCATCTGGAAGGCCCGGTGATCGCCCGCCCGGTCGATGGCTCACCGATGCCGCTGGCCGTCAAACGCTTGATCGCCACCGCACGCGGACAGGGGATTTTGCCCGCACCCCACCTGCTGCAGGGCTGGATGGTGGAACCCGTCCTGCGCCCGGACCGCGAGTTGTGGGTCTGGGGCGCAGGCCACGTCGGACGGGCCATCACCGCCGTCATGGCCCCGCTGCCGGGCCTGCGCGTCACATGGGTCGACGTGGCCCCCGGCCGTTTCCCCGAGGTGGTCCCTGAAGGCGTCCGATTGCTCCCGGTGCCCGATCCCGCCAATGCCGTCACCCTCGCCCCCCAGACTGCCGAGCACCTGATCCTGACATTTTCCCACAATCTCGACCTCGAACTTTGCCACCACCTGCTGATCCATGGCTTTTCCGGATGCGGCCTGATCGGCAGTGCCACCAAATGGGCGAGGTTCCGCTCCCGCCTCACAGCCCTTGGCCACACCCCCACCGAGATATCCAAAATCACCTGCCCGATCGGCGACCCCGCTTTGGGCAAACACCCCCAAGCCATCGCATTGGGCGTGGCAGCCGCATTCCTGCGCCCATCTCATACTGCGCACCTGCGCCAGACGCTCTGACGGCAGCGTAAGGGGGGGTTCAACTCCACCTTGCCCCAGAGGTTCCACGCTATGAAAAGCGCGATTTTGCGATGCGTTCCGGTGTTATATCCGCCTTACAAAAGGTTAGTATTTCTCTCGATATACAATAAGATCCTATATTTACCCCACATTTCACGCGTGAAATCCCAAGCTTGACGCGGCCTGCCCCTCCCCGCAAAGTCAGCCCAAACCAAGGGGCAAGCCATGTTCGACCTGATCCTGCGCCAAGCCAACCTGCCAGACGGCCGCAAAGGCCAGGACATCGCGATTTCCGGCACGACAATCGCCGCCATTGGCCCGAAAATCGACGCCGAGGCACATGTAGAAATTGACGCGACCGGCCGCCTCGTCACCCCGCCTTTCATCGACCCGCATTTCCACATGGACGCGACGCTTTCCCTTGGCCTGCCCCGCATGAACCGCTCCGGCACCCTGCTGGAGGGCATCGCTTTGTGGGGCGAACTGCGCCCCACCCTGACGGTCGATGCCCTCGTCTCCCGTGCGTTGAAATACTGTGACCTCGCGGTCACCCAAGGCCTGCTGGCGGTTCGCACCCATGTCGATACCTCCGACCCCCGGCTTGTCACCGTCGAGGCGATGCTGGAGGTCAAGCGCCGCGTCAAACCCTACCTCGACCTGCAACTCGTGGCCTTCCCGCAGGACGGCTATTTTCGGGCTAAGGGCGGCGCCGCCTCGCTCACCCGCGCGCTGGATATGGGCGTCGATATCGTCGGCGGCATCCCGCATTTTGAGCGCACGATGGAGGAGGGGAAGGCCTCGGTCGAGGCCCTGTGCCGTCTTGCCGCCGACCGGGGTTTGCCGGTCGACATGCACTGCGACGAGACCGACGACCCGCTGTCGCGGCATGTGGAAACGCTGGCGGCTGAGACGGTTCGCTTCGGGTTGCAGGGGCGGGTGGCGGGCTCGCATTTGACCTCGATGCATTCGATGGACAACTACTATGTCTCCAAACTGATCCCGCTGATGGCGGAGGCTGAGATGAACGTCATCCCCAACCCCTTGATAAACATCATGCTTCAGGGTCGCCACGACACCTACCCCAAGCGGCGCGGGATGACCCGGGTGCGCGAGTTGATGGCGGCGGGCCTCAACGTCAGCTTCGGGCAGGATTGCATGATGGACCCGTGGTATTCGATGGGCTCGGCCGACATGCTGGAGGTCGGGCACATGGCGGTGCATGTGGCGCAGATGGCCAGTCTTGAGGATAAATCCACGATCTTTCAGGCGCTTACCACCAATTCCGCGCGGACGATGGGTCTGCAGGGCTACGGGCTGGAGGTCGGGTGCTGGGCCGATCTGGTGGTCCTGCAAGCGCGGGATCCGGCGGAGGCTTTGCGGTTGAAATCGGTCAAGCTTGCAGTGATCCGGCGTGGCCGCGTGATTGCCCGCACTCCGGCCCGGGTGGGCGAGCTTTTCCTTGCTGGAAGACCGGGAGAGGTCGACCCTGCCACGGGTTTCGCGCCAGAGTATTGAGGGGCGCCAAGGGCTTGCGGGCGTTGGATTAATCCGGGGAGTTGCGGGGAAATCGGGGGTCTTGTTGGCGTCTTTCTTCTGTCTTCTTTTGGTCTCTACGCGCGGGGCGGGAACGTCGCGTTAACCGTGACTTCGCGAATCGGATTGGGGGGAGGCACGGATTGGGTGAAGAACCGCTCGTAAGAGATTGATCGAGTTTGGGTTTTGTTGGTTTGGGGTGGTGCGCCATGAATGCGCACCCTACGTTTGATGATCCACCGGGGGGGCCACCGGGCCGGGTCCGCATAGCGCATTCCGGCTTAACCCCACGCCCCCACATGCACTGCCGCTGCCTCATCTTCCAGCAGCGGGCCGATCACTTCGACTTGGCGCTGGCCAGCCGCGAACACGACATGGCAGGGCAAATCGAGCGTGGGGTTTTCGGGGTGGTCGCCGGTGATCTTTTTGAGGTTCTTTTCGGTCAGGCCGAATACCACGCGCTTGAGGCCGGTCCAGTAGATGGCGCCGGCGCACATCGCACAGGGCTCGGCAGAGGTGTAGATGGTGGATTCGGCCAGCAAGGCTTTCGGCAAGGTGGTCGAGGCGCGGGTCATCAGGACACGCTCGGCATGGCCGGTCATGTCGTGCAACGGCAGGTAGGCGTTGTGCTGGGTCATCAGGACCGTGCCATCGGGGCCGACGAGGATGGCTGCGAACGGGTGGTTGCCTGCGGCGCGGGCCTTGGCGGATTCTGCGATGGCGTGGCGCAGGTGGGTTTCGTGGTCGAGGGGCATGGGCTGCTCCAGCAGGGTGGGCGGTTCGGGTCTGGTCAAGTTAGGTCAGGTCAGGTCAGGTCAGGTCAGATTTGCTGCGATCGGCGGGACTGGCAAGGGGGCGAGCGCCTCGGACACCGCCTGTTTGCAGGCAATTGCCTCGAACTTAGGCGACTTGGGCGTTTACCACGCGGGAATCCCTTGTTTGATGGGCGGATTCGGGTCTAGCCTTTAGCCGGGATAACAGCCGCGTCAGACGGCTGGCGTGATCGGTTAGGGGGTATGCTTGGCGAAGATGCAGGCTTTGCAGGCGGTATCTGTTGCGTTGTCCCGCGTTTGCCCTGCAACCCTTTTGCATGGTGCTCCATGATCAGCCAAGCTCCAGCGCCAACGCCAATTGCATCCCCTCTTGCCCGCCTGGAACTGATCGGCATCACCAAGCGGTTTCCGGGGGTTCTGGCCAATGACCAGGTCGGGTTCTCGGTCCGCCCGGGTGAAATTCATGCGCTGTTGGGCGAGAATGGCGCGGGCAAGTCCACGCTGGTCAAGATGATCTACGGGATCATGCAGCCGGATGCGGGCGAGATTCGGTGGAACGGCCAGCGGATTACCGTGGCCAATCCGAAGGCCGCGCGGAAGTTGGGGGTGGGCATGGTGTTCCAGCACTTCTCGCTGTTCGAGGCGATGACGGTGCTGGAGAATATCGCACTTGGCATGGACGCCAAAATCCCGGCGCGGGAGTTGCAGGGGCGGATTGTCGCGGTGATGCGCCAGTATGGGCTGAAGCTGGAGCCGGATCGGATTGTCTCCACTTTGTCGGTGGGCGAACGCCAGCGGATCGAGATTGTGCGGGCACTGCTGGTAAACCCCAAGCTCTTGATCATGGACGAGCCGACGTCGGTGCTGACCCCGCAGGAGGTGGAACAGTTGTTCGTCGTGCTGCGCAAACTGGCGGGTGAGGGGTGTTCGATCCTGTATATCAGCCACAAGCTGCAGGAAATTAAGGCGCTGTGCGATACGGCGACCATTCTGCGGGGTGGCAAGCTGGTGGCGACCTGCGATCCGAAGGTAGAAACCAGCCGCTCGATGGCGGAAAAGATGATTGGCGGCAGTCTGAAAGATATTCAGCGCGGCGCGGGGCGGCAGTTTGGCGCGGATCGGCTGCGCGTACAGGGCTTGTCGCAGCCGGCGGATGGGCCGTTTGGCACCGCACTCAAAGACATCAGCTTCAATGTGCGGGCGGGGGAAATCTTTGGCGTGGCAGGGGTGGCCGGCAACGGGCAGAATGCGCTGTTGCTGGCCTTGTCGGGCGAAGAGCCGAACCTGGACCCGGCCTCGGTCACCGTGGACGGGGTGGCGGTGGGCCGGATGAAGGCGCGGGATCGGCGGGGCAAGGGTGTGGCCTCGGTACCGGAGGAGCGCAACGGCCATGCGGCGGTGCCGATATTCTCGCTGTCGGACAATGCGATCCTGACAGCGCGGGACCGGCTTGGCATGGTGCGGGCGGGGTTGATCGACCCACGCGCCGCGCGGACCTATGCCGGAGAGGTGATCGAGGCGTTTGCCGTCAAGGCGACCGGGCCGGGGGCTATGGCCGAAAGTCTGTCGGGCGGGAATTTGCAGAAGTACATCATGGGCCGCGAGATTTTGCAGAAACCGTCGGTGTTGGTGGTCAGCCAGCCGACCTGGGGCGTCGATGCCGGGGCTGCGGGCGCGATCCATCAGGCGCTGGTCGATCTGGCGGCGACCGGGTCAGCCATTGTGGTGATTTCGCAGGACCTGGATGAGTTGCTGTCCTTGTGTGACACGCTCGCGGTGATCAACACCGGGCGGTTGTCGGCGCCGATCAAGGTGGCTGAGGCGAAGATCGACGAGATTGGCCTGCTGATGGGCGGCATTCACGGCCAAGACCTTGCGGTTGAGGCGCCAGCCCATGCGGATTAAATTGGAATTGCGGCGCGAACCCAGCATGGCGATGCTGGTGATCACACCGGTGGCCTCGGTTCTGTTGACCATGGTGATCGGCGTCGTGGTGTTTGATCTGATCGGGATCAACGGGTTCAAGGCGGTGGTGGATATTTTCCTCACACCGATCCTTGCGAGTTACAAATGGCAGGATGTGGCGTTGAAAGCCGCCCCCTTGATCATCATCGCGCTGGGGCTGTCGATCGGCAACCGGGCGCAGGTCTGGAATATCGGGGCCGAGGGGCAGTATGTCATCGGCGCTTTATCTGCGGCGGGCGTCGGGATTGGTTTTGGCCAAAGCGGCGGGTTTTTCGTTATTCTGCTGATGGTGATCGCGGGGATGATCGGTGGCGGGGCCTGGGCCGCGATACCGGCGTGGTTGCGCACAAGGTTCAATGTCAATGAAATCCTGTCGAGCCTGATGCTGACCTATGTGGCGTTGCAGGTGCTGGGATACCTGGTCGGGGGGCCTTGGAAAGACCCGAATGGGCGCAACTTTCCGGCGACGGCACCGCTGATCGACAGCCAGACTTTGCCGGTCTGGCCGGGGTCGACCGTGCATCTGGGGGTGTTGGTGGCGCTGATCCTGCCGTTTGTGTTCTGGGTGATCATGTCACGCGCGGTCTTTGGCTATCAGGTGCGGGTGGTGGGGTCATCGCCCAATGCCGCGCGGCATGGCGGGTTTGATGCGATGCGGACCATCTGGGCCTCGCTGATCATCGGGGGGGCGATGGCTGGATTGGCGGGATCGCTGGAGTTTACCGGCGTGTTGCACAAGATCGACCTGGGGTTTCCGTCGGGCTATGGCTTCAGCGCGATCATCGTGGCGTTTCTGGGCCGCCTAAACCCGATGGGCTGTTTGGTGGCCGGGGTCGTGCTGGCGGTCACCTATGTCGGCGGGCAGATGGCGCAATCCTCGGTCCATATCCCCAATTCCACGGCGGGAATTTTTCAGGCCATGATGCTGTTCTTCATTCTGGCGAGTGACATTCTGGTGCGCTACCGGGTCCGGGTGATCCGCGTCGCCAAGGCGCCAATTTCGAAAGCGGGGGCGTAGATGAGCCTGGATTTCATCATTGCGGCGATCATCACCGTGGTCGGGCTGACCACGCCGATCCTGCTCGCAGGGCTTGGCGAGTTGGTGGTGGAAAAGTCCGGCGTGCTGAATTTGGGCGTCGAGGGGATGATGCTGGTCGGCGCAATCTCCGGCTTTGGCGTCACGGTTTTCACCGTCAACCCGTGGGCAGGCGTCTTGGGGGCGGCGGCAGGCGGGGCTTTGGCGTCTATGCTGTTTGCCGTGCTGGTGTTGCAACTGAACTCCAATCAAGTCGCGACCGGGCTGGCTTTGACGATCTTTGGCACCGGGTTGTCGTCGCTGTTGGGCTTAAGCTTTACCGGGCGGATCATTGTGCCATTCCGGTCGGTGTTCCCCGATGGGTTGGCCAAAGACCCGGTGCTGCGGTTGTTTTTCGGCCATTCGCCGATTGTCTATTTCGCGCTGATCATGGTGCCCTTGACCGGGTGGTTCCTGAAATCCACCCGTGCCGGGTTGATCTTGCGGGCGGTCGGCGAAAATGACCTGTCGGCCCATTCGATCGGCTATTCGGTCGTCGGCGTGCGCTATGCCGCGATTGGGTTTGGCGGGGCGATGGCGGGGATTGGCGGGGCCTATTTCAGCATGGTGATCACGCCGATGTGGGCCGAAAAGATGACGGCGGGGCGCGGGTGGATTGCCTTGGCACTGGTGGTTTTTGCCGGCTGGCGCACCGGGCGGCTGCTTGCGGGCGCCTATTTCTTCGGCGTCCTGATGGCGCTGGAACTTTATGCCAAAGCGTCGGGATTCTCGTTCTTGCCCAGTCAGTTTTGGGCCGCTATGCCGTATGCTATGACGGTGGTTGCTTTGTCTTTCATCTCGTCCCGTGGCACGGCGGGGGCCAATGCCCCGGCATGTCTCGGCAAGCCGTTCTTGCCGTCAACCTAAGATGGCTGGCGAACCGCCCTTCCTTCAACCTGACCATGAAACCAACAGGAGAGTCTGATGACAACCATTTCGCGTCGCACGTTGATGAAAGGGGCCGGTGTGGCCGCCGTTTCTACTCTGGCCAAACCGGCACTGGCGGCTGACAAGATGAAGATCGGCTTCATCTTCCTTGGCCCGATTGGCGACTATGGCTGGACCTGGGCGCATAACAAAGGCCGCATGCAGATCGACACCGAACTGGGCGATAAGGTCGAGACGATCTATGTCGAGAACGTGGCCGAAGATGCCTCGGCGATCCCGGTGATCCGGGATCTGGCCCGGCAGGGCTGCAAGCTGATCTTTACCACCTCATACGGCTACATGGATCAGACGGTCCAAGTCGCGGGCGAGTTCAAGGATGTGAAGTTCGAACATTGCACCGGCTTCAAGCGGGCGGACAACGTGTCGACCTATAATTCCAAATTCCACGAGGGGCGTGCGGTTCTGGGCACCATCGCGGGCAAGATCTCCAAGTCGGGCGTGTTGGGCTATCTGGGGTCGTATAAGGTGCCGGAAGTCGTGCTGGGCGTGAACGCCTTCGCACTGGCCGCCCAAAAGCAGAACCCCAAAGCCACGGTCAAGCTGGTGATGATCGACAGCTGGTTTGACCCGCCGAAAGAAGCCGCCGCCACCGAGACGCTGATCAACCTTGGCTGCGATATCGTCACCACCCACACCGACAGCCCCGGCCCGCTGCAGATTCTGGAGCAGAAGGGTCTGCACGGGTTCGGTCAAGGTGCGGACATGTCGACCTTTGCGCCGAATGCCCACCTGACCGCGATTGAGGATATCTGGGGGCCGTATTACGTCAGCCGCGTCAAGGCGGTGCTGGATGGCTCCTGGAAGTCGATGGACACCTGGGATGG
>JAYTQA010000343.1:0-8380 GCA_043746955.1 bacterium
GCAGCTCCAACTATTGGGCGCGGGAATTGGCGAAGGCAGGACATGAGGTCAAGCTGATCGCCCCTCAGTATGTGAAACCCTTCGTGAAGCGGCTAAAGAACGATGCTGCCGATGCCGAAGCGATCGTCGTCGCGGCGCAGCGCCCCGAGATGCGGTTCGTGCCCCCGAAAACCGAGGAACAGCAGGCCCGTGCGATCCTGTTCCGGGCGCGTGAACGGTTGGTGCATCAGCGCACCGAGCTGACGAATGCTCTGCGCGCCGTGCTTTATGAATATGGCCATGTGGTGGCGCTGGGGCCAGTGCATCTGAAGCGCATTGCCGACATTATCGAGGCCGAGACCTGCGACCTGCCGGAATTGGCGCGTGAAGAGGGGCGCGACCTGCTTGAACAGATTGCCGAGAAGACCGTGCGCATCAAGGCCAAGACGCGCAAGATCGCAGCCTTGGCGGCTCTACCCCCCACGGCGCGCAGGTTGCAAACGATGCCCGGTGTCGGGCCAATGACCGCGCTGGCGATCGCGGCATTTGCGCCTGTGATGGAAACCTTCAAATGTGGGCGTGATTTTGCTGCCTGGCTCGGGTTGGTGCCAAAGCAATTTTCCTCAGGCGGCAAAGAGCGGTTGGGGCGGGTGTCCAAGGCCGGGCAGTCGGACATCCGGCGCCTGCTGATCATCGGTGCGATGTCGCGGCTGAACTGGATGGGTGCCAAGGGGATACGCGAGGGGTCGTGGCTTGATCGGCTGCGCGCGCGCAAGCCGAAGATGCTGGTGGCGATCGCGCTGGCCAACAAGATGGCGCGCATGATCTGGGCGATGCTGACGAAGCAGGAAGATTATAAGGATCCGGCACCGGCTGGCGCGGCATGATGGGCGCAACGCGTCCATCGGCGTGACGCCGGTGCAGGAGGTGTGAGAGAGCGACGACCCGAATGGGCAAAATGATCGAACAGATCTGGATCGGGAAAACCAGGACCAAGATGGGGGCGACACAGCCCGGCAATCAGATTTGGGCCCGATCCGCGGATCACCATACCGGCCAGCAGCTTCTGAAACGGCTGCACCCAAAGGCCTGACAGAAGTTCGCAATCGATCACAGGCGCAAACGGGAAGAAAGCTCTTGCACCATGGGCGGCAACCACAGAAGAAGAATGGTGACGGCCATCTTCGCCGCAGCACCTGCCCTTGGGCAGCGGCATGGCGATGTTGTACGGGCGCTTGGCCCCGGCGCTGAGGATGATGGTCCGGGTTTCGGTGAGTTTGATCATGGCGGTTTCCTGTTACTGGTCGTGTTCGGCGAGAAAGGCTGCGATGCGCGACATGAGATCATTGTGGCCGTTCGCGTCGGCCCCGAGGATGACATCGCCATCATCGTCGGCTTGCAGGTCAGCGATCTCGCGCAGGAGGGCGATGGCATCACCGCAGCTGGCGAGACGTTCGGCCTCCCAAGCGGCGGTGATGGCATCCTGTTCGATCTGATGGCGCTGGGCGGGGTCAAGCGGCATGGCTCAGCCTCCCACTTGGCGAAGTCGTCGGCGAGCCCCATGCTCTCGGCGATCTTGCCAGGATGCCCGGCGACTGACCCTCCAGATCGCAGGCGAGTTTGGCCTCCGCCACGAAGGTCTCGCGCGGCAGAAGGTTCAGGGTGCCGTAGTGCAGGCGCATCGAGGCCTCGACCCCAGCGGGGTTCAGGTCGGGCGCAAGTTCGCGCAGCAGAGTTCGGTGGGGCAGGGGTGTCTCCTTGGTCGGGTGCGCTGAATGCGGACCCTGCTACGCAAGCGAGCCCCGCCATCGCGGGGCTTGGTCGGAGCAGCTTCTGGTCACGTGGCGAATTCGCCCTCGCTGAAGGTGCTGTCGGTGATCTGGCGCCGCAGGCTGGCGTAGTGGTTCAGGGTTCCGACATGCGCCCAGTTGATCTGTTCGGGATTGGTCTGGAAGTGGTCGGCGCTGAGGGCGGCGAGCCGTTCGAGCATCGCATCGATCTCGCGTTTTGCTGCAAGGAAGGCGTTCAGGGCGTTCGACCGGTTTCTCGAACCAGTGGCCGAACCGGTCTCACTGTTGTCGGTGGCGCGGCGGTTGGTCATTGCATGGTCACCGGGGGTGAGTTGCATCGTTCTGGTACAATCAGATTCGATCTTCCCCGATGTGTAATCAGCTGAATAGCAAGAAATATCATTGCTTTAACCGAAAAGGATAGTGCCATGAACGGTATGAGCGAGCGGGAATATTCCGGCCATTCCGACCTGTCGCGCGGGGCGATCCAGAAGGCCCGCAAGGCCAGGCGGCTGGTGGTCTACGGCGACGGCTCGATAAACGCGGCGGCTTCGGACGCGCGCCGGTCGGACATGACGGACCCGGATCAGCAGCGGCGGTCGACCGGTGGCGATAGTGGATTTTCGGGGCTAGCCGACAGTTCGTCCTATCTGAAGGCCCGCACGGCGCTGACCGTCTACCAGGCGCAAGAACGTCAACTGGCGATCCAGAAGAAGATGGGCACCCTCATTGATCGGGCGCGCGCCGAGGCGCTGGTGTTTTGACTGGCGCGGCAGAAACGCGATGTCTGGGTGAAATGGCCCGGCCGGGTGGCGGCACTGATGGCCGCACAAGTGGCCGCGGAGGTGGAAAAGCAATCGGGCAAACCGGTGATGATCGAGGTCTCTAACATGCAGATGGCACTGGAAACTCATGTCCGCAAGCAGCTTGAAGCACTGGCCGACCTCCGAGTTTCGCTTGGATGAAAGGCGTTTTGAAAACGGTGCTGACCTGCCCGGCCGATAGGCATCCTGATACAAAGCTGATCAATGTAGAACGGCACCCATGCGGTCTGGCAACAGACACGAGATTGGGTGAAGGACAGGCTATTGGCGAGCGGGATGATGCAACAGGTTGATGCGGTCGACTTGACGCGCCAGTAAGCGCTGAAGCGAGAATACGCAGTTTGCGTTGGATAAGCGCCTGTCATTCGCTGCGCCAACCGCAAACGGCGACTATCGCCGTAGGGCATTCGGGCGATGAGCTAACGGCAGGAGCGTTTCATGAAAGTCACCTCACTGCGGCACCAATGGTCTGGGCAAAAAACGCCCTGGTCAGTTGATTGATCTGACGGTGAGCTTCGACGACGCCAGCCGATCCCGATTGCCCGAGCCAACCGATGACGGGCTGAATGGCGGGAAGATCGGTGAAATCGAGGTGAAACAGACGGTGCAATTGCACAAGCTGGCCATGCTCGCTGTGAGACAGGGCCTGATCAATCGTCGCGGCCTGGGCGTCAATTTCATCGTCAGGCCAACCACCAGATGCCGCACGTTCCAGACGTTGGTCCTCCGCTGGGCGACTGATCCACAAGGCGGCTTGCCGCAGTCCGACTGAGGCAACGTCTGTCGGAACCGGCGCGTCCATCATCAGACAGGCGTCAATGCGGGCATCCGCGGCGCAGGCCTGCGCCGTCACAATGGCGCCCAACGACATTCCCATGACAGCAACATGGTCGAGATCCAGCTTCCCTTGCAGAATATGCGCCGGATCTGCGTTGATCTGGGCCAGCCGATCAAGGACAAGCCCCACGTCTGCGGCAAAATAGGGTACGATGCTGTTGTCAGGTGCCAGTCCCTTTGCAAAGCGGGTGGGCAGAGCCTGATCGGTGGCCCGATAGGACGGTGCGATCAGGGAACCGGCATCCTCGCGCGTCAGCCCAAGGATAGTCTGGTGATCCGGCAGCACGGCTGCGGCCACCGCTCCGGACTGGTTCAGCGTGACGACGATATATCCCTGCGCTGCCAAGTCAACCGTCTGAAAACTGCCCATCTGCATGTAACCGGTCACCCCCGGCAAGTAGATGATCACCGGGAATGGCCCGCCCGGTAGAGGCTTTGCTGCGTCGGTCCAGGGAGCGGCAAGGGTCCCGATCCGTCCAAGCAGCACACCCGACATCCAGCCGTGACTTTTGGCAATAGCGTCAATCTGCGGCCCTGCGTCGGGCATATAGGGAGCATAAGTGCCTGGCGCCTTTGCCGGATAAAGCATCTGGAACGGCACGACGCGCCGAGCCGCCCCGGAAAACAGATCGGGTCTTGAGGTGTCGGTGGCAGACCCGTTGACTGCGCCGATCAAAACTCCTTCCGGGGGTCGCGGCGCTTGCATTGGCAATCCGACACGGAGGACGACTAAAAGGGCTCCGCCCAGCGCCGCGACGAGGAGGATGAAAACAACAAAACCGCGCCTCATGGATTGGCTCCACCGAATGGTCGCCAACCGGTTTGGTTTTGGCGTCGGAGTGGGTCGGAATGGGGGCTGGGTGGGGCTTGCCTAGCCAAATCTGAACCGCATAAGCGTGGTCGGGCCCCACAGGAAGACAACGGCTGCCACAGGGGCGAGCAGCACGGCGCACATGACCATTGGATCGAAGTAGGGGTCAAAGTGGGGGAAAAGACCCCAGACGGAATTGCTCATCATGTGGAACAGCACGGCGATCAGGAGGCTTTGCCCGGCGTTCACCACCAGCCAGACGATGAGGATGCGCATCAAGACCATCCCCAACCCCTGCCAGATGATCCACCCCGCACTGCGCCCCATCAGTGTAAACGGGATCACGTGCCACAGCGCCCAGACCACGCCGATGATCAGAGCGGCTGAAAGCGCCGAGCGACGTTTGTTCAAACGGGGATAGGCATAGCCCTGCCAGCCGATCTCCTCGGCCACTGCGCCGAGGAAGAACAGGACGAAGGCCGGAATGACGGCGCTGGTTGGGAGCAGGTGCAACGCAGGTAAAATCGCCCCGGATAGCCAGAGGATGCCAACCGTGACAGCGAAGGCCGCAGGCATAAGCCCAAGGGCCGCAAGGGCCCACCACGGATTTGGGATGGTGCGTACCTGGAACGCGCTGGCAAACAGCCTGCCCGCTGCCGTAGCGCCGCTTTGGCGCATCAACAGACCCAAAGCGGCGATCATTGGCACGCAGGCCATCAACGCGCTGATCGGCAAGGCGGGTGCGAAAGGAAGGGCTGTCCGCGTGACGCCCAGCGCATAACATGGCAGCGACAGGACCAGCACTAAACCAAAGAACCGTCCGGCTGCGGCGTCTTCATGCCCGTTCATGGCGCAAATTCATAGGTCAGCATGTCAATCGTGCCTTTGAAATAGGGCTTTTCACCCTGCGGCGAAATGTACAAAGCCTCGCCCGTCAGAGGTACGCGCATTCCCTTTCTGGTCATGTCGTGCAAAGCATCATTTTGAGCCAGGATGATTTGGTAAAGGCAACCCAACTGGGCTTTTGCGGAACCAAATGACACAAAAGACGCCAACCGCGCGGGCAATCGCACCAACAAATGCCCAACTGAAAGACCGTCCATGAATAGGCGTGCAATCTGCAAGGCACAGAATAGGCCGTATGTGCACGATCCCCAACCCCTGCAGCAACCATAGCCCGCCGAGCATGGCCACGAAGATACCGAAAACAAAAGCAACTATGCCCATTGTACTTTGAATCTTCCCCACAACCGGCTTTACAATTAAGAACAGTGGCCAAGCTTTCAACACTTAGCCAGACCAGCAGCCTGCGCTAGTTTCCCGAAAGATGACTTGATCTGCATCAGCCATCTTCTTTGCTCGCCTGCTTTTAGGTAAACTCGTGATCGACCACGAGCGCGAAGGATCATCAATTGCCGGAGCTTCTGGCAGAGACGGCGGATTTTCTGGCCCGGTTGGTCGTTTTATTACCTCAGAATCCGTTCAACGCTGTTAGCAGACAATCGCAGGCGCGCCAACCGGCGGTCAAGAAGAAAATAGGCCCGCGGGATCAACCAGCTGGCTCCTGCCTCCGCGTCGCATTCGACACCATCAAGGACGAAATTTATCTGACCATGCCGGGGCTCTGTTGCACAAATGAGCTTGAGGTCGCTTTTCCCTTTCCCTTTAACGGATTCATCCCACGCGTTGAGTTTGGGGCGTTTCACGGGCCGTGAAGCGGTTCAGGATAACCGCCCTGATCCGGAGCTCTGCCACCTACCTGTCGAAGTCGCGGGCCATGACGCGCTCGCCGAGCAGTTTGAAGCACCGCATCTTTGTTTCGACCAGACTTCGTCTGTGATACCCGCTGCAGCGCCTCCAGATGGTGCGGCCCAGGCGCCGAGTTGCGCGGACAGTTTCGTTCCGGGCCTAGGCGCCCGGTGTGTTCTCCAGAGACGGGCGCGCATTCTCGCGAGCGTGTATCACAGCATAGGCGCTGCGCGCCGCGATGGCCGTGTGGCAACCCCGCACCACCTTCGCTGACCGCACCACCGCCGGGTTGTCGGTTCGCACCGCGCTGCAGGTTCGCCAGGGATGTGTGCCGCCAAGACCCGCCGCCGGCACTTGCTCCGCGACTGGGACAAGCCCTGGACCAGCTGGACGCCTGTTTGCTGGGAGGGGGGCGATGAGTGAACTTCTTTCGATTCATGATATTGAGCGCCGCTTTCCCGGCCGCCGCACGCCGCTTGATGTCCTGCGCGGAAGGCCCGCACCCGAGCTGGTCGCGGTTTCAGGTGTGTCGTTACAGATCGATCCGGGCAAGGTTTTGGGGATTGTAGGCGAATCTGGCTGTGGGAAAAGCACGCTGGCGCGGCTGACCGTGGGGTTGCAGAAGCCTGACGGTGGCTCTGTGCGTCTGATGGGTGAAGAGATGCGTGGCCCCGACCCGGCAGGCCGTATTCAGATGGTGTTTCAGGATCCCTTTTCCTCGCTCAACCCGCGCTTGAGCATTGAAGCCTTGCTGTCTGAAACGCTGTGGCGCTATCGGCCTGAACTGAACGCGCAGGCGCGCAAGGCCGAGGTGCTTGCCGTACTTGGGCGGGTGGGCCTGCCGCCGGAAACTGCAGGGCGATACCCGCATCATCTGTCGGGCGGGCAGCGTCAGCGTCAGCGGGTTTCGATTGCGCGCGCCTTGTCGCCACGCCCGCGCCCGCCATCCAGACATGTTGTGCGGCCAGTGCCATCGCTGGCAGGAACGCCCCGGCTGCCACCGCGAAGAAGCCCAGCGGTACGCAGGCATATCCGGCGTGCAGCACCCAGACAAGCAGTTCGGCCAGGGTGTGGCGGCCAGACCAGCGTGACAGCCGCCAAGTCTGCACCATGCCCGCAACACCACATGTCACGGCGGCTAGGCTCAGGTCGGGCCAGAGCGTCCAGATCATCAGAGCCATCCCGGTCAGCGCCAGTCTTATGGCATCGCTGCGGCCGAACGGCGTCGGCAGGGCCGGGTTGTGGTGCTGAACCAGCCAGTTGCGGGTGAAACCTGGGACAATACGACCGCCGATCAGTGAAATCAGCATAACGGCGACGGCCAGCCCCATCCGCAGCGCCACGCCTTTGGCCGGATAGCCGCCTTGTGCGGCTTCAAGATGGTAAAGCCAGTTGGCCGCGATCATTCCAGACAGCAGACCAAGCACTGGGAGGTTCTTCCAGTTGCGCCCGACCGCAACCTCGCGCGCAAGGGCCGCAAACAATGCCATCGGAAAGGCAAGGTCAATCGCCGCCGCCACGCCCCAGGGCATCAGGGCCGAAGTCGCCACCGCCACCCGCTCCGCCAGCCAAAGACCAACAAGCACGCCCAAAGGCCAGCCTACAATGGGCAAGCGTCCGGTCCAGTTCGGCACCGCCGTCGAAAGAAATCCCGCCAGCACCGCCCCGAGATAGCCGAACAGAAACTCATGTGCATGCCATGATACCGGGTCAAAGGCGGTCGACAAGACATCGTAGCCGGCCAGCATCAGCACCCAAAGCACCATGACAATCGCTGCCCAAGCTGACCCCAATAGGAAGAACGCGCGGAACCCGTAGCTTAGGATCGCCGGTCCGTTCCAAGCGCCCATCTGTTCGGCAGAAGTGGTCATGCCTGCTCTTTCGGAGTGTGAGGGCCGGTTTCGGTGACAATAAACCGCATAGGAATATCATGGGGTTGCGGAAAGATCGTGGAGATACGGGCGGCATCAAGACCCACGCCAATCGCAAAGGCGTGGGGGGACATGGCGGCCAGTGTGCGGTCGAAATAGCCGCCGCCATAGCCGAGCCTATAGCCTGCGGCATCCCAGCCGACCACGGGGGCAAGGGTGATGTCGGGGGTGACCTCTGACCCCTCGGCGGGGACGGGGATGTTCCAGAAACCGCGCTCCATCCTGGTCTCGGGCGTCCAGGGGCGGAAGATCAGCGGGGCGCCCTTGGTGGCGACGATGGGCAGGGCGGCTTGCGCGCCCCGGGCTGCAAGGCCGGTCAGCCAGGCCCGCAGGTTCAGTTCAGCCTTGATCGGCCACCAGGCAGAGATGGTCAGCCCTTGCAGGCTGGGGAACCTGTCGGACAGCAGGCGGTCAAGGTGGTCTGCGATGGCATGCGAGGCGGTGTGTCGCGCCTCAACC
>JAYTQA010000344.1:0-3139 GCA_043746955.1 bacterium
TTGGGGATCGTGGTCGGCCTGACGGCTGCGGAGTTCGCGCGCGGTTATGCGCTGACCGGATTTCCCTGGGCCTTGCCGGGCCATATCTGGATCGACACGCCGGTGGCGCAGGTCGATGCGCTGGTCGGGCCGTTCGGGCTGACCCTGCTGACGCTGTGGGCGGCGGTCATGGCCGCAAGCTTCAGCCTGCGCGGCGTGGCCTGCGGGGTGGCGATGATCGCCGCCGGGTGGGGTTTTGGGCTTTATGCCCTATCGCTTGCCGCCCCGACACCGCCCGACCTGACCCTGCGCCTGGTGCAGCCCGACGCCCCGCAGGATGCCAAGTGGGATCCCGATCATGCGCAAACCTTCTTTGACCGGCTGATGACGGCCACCGCTGCCCCGGCAAACCCCAAGACCGGCAAGGTCGATCTGGTGATCTGGCCCGAAACCGCCCTGCCCTATCTGGTCGAGGATAACCCCGGTCTGCCGGCGATGATCAGCGCCGCCGCCCAAGGCGTGCCGGTGGCCGTCGGCCTGCAACGGGTGGAGCGCGGGACCGATCTGCGCGGTTTCAATGCGTTGCAGGTGTTTGGGCCGGGCGGCACTCTGATCGCGGCATATGACAAGCACCACCTGGTGCCGTTTGGCGAGTATATCCCGTTCGGCGAGCTCGCCTATGACTGGTTCGGCATCGCGGCGTTTGCGGCCCGGATGGGTCATGCCTACAGCGCCGGTCCCGGCCCGCAGGTGCTGGACCTTGGGCGCTTAGGCAAAGTTCTGCCGCTGATCTGCTACGAGGCGGTTTTCCCGCAAGACCTGCGGGTGGCCACCCGGCCCGACTGGATCTTGCAGATCACCAATGACGCCTGGTTCGGCACCCTGACCGGCCCGTTCCAGCACGCGGCACAGGCCCGGCTGCGCGCCATCGAACAGGGCCTGCCTTTGGTCCGCGTCGCCAACACCGGCGTCACCGAGGTGATCGACCCACGGGGGCGCATCACCGCAGCACTACCCTTCGGGACCGAGGGCTATCTGGATGCCGCCCTGCCCGGCCCCCTGCCCGCCCCGCCCTATGCAAGGTTTGGCGAAATCCCGGCGCTCTTGTTGCTGGCGGGACTTGGCGTTTTGGCGATCCGCCGACCATCCCCGCCGAAGCGGAATGACGCTTGGTAAAAACGCCATGCCGCTTTGGCGGTTTGACCGCAGCGGGATTGGCGCAGCGGGATCGGCGCGAAAAACCGGGGCGCCGTTTTTCGCACCACGCGCTTGGGCTTGACGCCCCCGGCCATTCCGTCTAGCGCTGCCCGGCAAACTGCCACAACGGCTTCCTGGCGTGGCGGGTATCTCCAACGGAGCACTTCCCCCATGTTAGCCACCACGCCGCGCAAGTCTTATGTCTTCACCTCTGAATCGGTCTCCGAGGGCCATCCTGATAAATTGTGTGACCGCGTGTCGGACGCGGTTCTGGACGCGTTTCTGACCGTGGAACCGCGCGCCCGGGTCGCCTGCGAAACCTTCGCCACCACTGGCCGGGTTGTGGTCGGCGGCGAGGTTGGCCTGTCGGATCCCAAGGCGCTGGCCGATATGATGGAGCGGGTGGATGCCATCGTGCGGTCTTGCGTGCGCGACATCGGCTATGAACAGCAAGAGTTCCACTGGAACACCCTTGCCGTGCAAAACTACCTGCACAAACAATCCGCGCATATTGCCCAAGGCGTTGACCGCGATGGCGCGGGCGATCAGGGCATCATGTTCGGCTATGCCTGCCGCGAGACGCCGGAGCTGATGCCCGCGCCCATCCAATACGCCCATGCGATCCTGCGCCGTCTGGCCGAAGTGCGCAAATCGGGGGCCGAGCCGACCCTGCGGCCTGACGCGAAAAGCCAGCTTTCCCTGCGCTACGAGAATGGGGTGCCGGTCGAGGTGACCTCGATCGTGCTCAGCCATCAGCATTCCGGCGAGGATCAATCCTCGGCCGACATCCGCGCGATTGTCGAGCCCTATATCCGCGAAATCCTGCCCCAGGGCTGGATCACAGAGAAAACCGAATGGTGGGTCAACCCGACCGGTACCTTCGTGATCGGCGGGCCGGACGGCGATGCGGGCCTGACCGGGCGCAAGATCATCGTGGACACCTATGGGGGTGCTGCCCCGCACGGTGGCGGCGCATTTTCCGGCAAGGATCCGACCAAGGTTGACCGCTCTGCCGCCTATGCCGCGCGCTATCTGGCCAAGAATGTGGTGGCTTCGGGCCTCGCTGACCGCTGCACCTTGCAGGTCAGCTACGCCATCGGTGTCGCCAAACCGCTGTCGATCTATGTGAATAACCACGGCACCGGCCGGGTCGAGGAAGCCCAGATCGAACGCGCCGTTGCCCGCTGCATGGACCTGACCCCGCGCGGCATCCGCACCCATCTGGGTCTGGACCGGCCGATCTATGCCCGCACCAGCGCCTACGGCCACTTTGGCCGCGCGCCCGAAGCGGATGGCGGGTTTTCGTGGGAGGCGACCGATCTGGTCGAGGCGCTGAAAAAAGCGGTCTGACTGGTTGAATGGCCGGACCGCCGCTGATGCGCGCAGGTGTGCCGTACCATCAGTGGCGGCAGGTGCTGTCAGGCCGGGGGTGAATATTTTGCCGCAATCTCGCCGGCGCGTTTCTGGGCAGCCTGGAATTCGGCCGAGGTAAAGGCCTGCACCGTTTTCATCCCAGAAACCGCCCCGGACGCACTGACCGCCATAAGCGCGGCCAGTATGTCGGGCAAATTGTCGGATTGAACCAGCATGGAAAAGTCGTTGTCGCCCGTGGTCAGGAAAAAGGAGTCAAGTTTGCCACCCGCCGCCGCGACCAGCGCCCTGGCGGCGGCCTCGCGGTCGGAGGGTTTGGCCAGCATACCTTTGATCGCTGCTGCGGTATAGCTGCCGGTAATGATGTAGCGCGCCATTCTCGGTCTCCCAATGGCACCGCTTCAAGCCCAGCGCTTGCCGCTCCGGTGCCTGAACTGACGTTAACATATTAGACCGAAATAAACGCCCGCATTTTTGCTGACTTTGCAGCATGGCGCAGATAGGACATTTCATGCCCGGCGCCGGGCGGGTAAGGTGCCGCAAATGGCCACCACCGCGCGAGGAACCCTTGCCTTGACCCAAACCGATGTCT
>JAYTQA010000345.1:0-8346 GCA_043746955.1 bacterium
CTTCACGGGGTCCGTGGGTTCGAATCCCACCCTCTCCGCCACATAGCATTGAAATAATTGAATAATTTCAGAATTGTTTCCATCTACCCCACAAAGCACCCCACAACCCAGAAACGCTTGATTGCTTAGTGCTGCATCAAAGTCCGATTTCATCGCTTCAGATTCAGGTCCACCGCTCCTTTCCTGCATTCGGAAAACCCCTCAGCCGTTCCAGCCCCGCCTTTGCCTTGCGGCCTTCTTGCGGCAAGCCTCGCAGCAATAGCGGGCATCGGCGCGCCTCCAGATCGGGACGGGGTCGCGGCACCAACTGCAAACCCAGCCGCCGTGCCTGATGTTGAGCGTAACGGCGCGCAGCCGCGCAATCCTGTGTTTTCGGTTGCTCGCGAATAGACCAGACTGCGGCCAGACTTCCGCCGTGACGTTCCAGCACCCGTCTGGCGCTTCGTTGTAGTCTAGGCCGCAAGGATCGGGGCCGGGCATCGTTGCTCCTTTTCAGTATATCAGGGGCCAAAAACGGGTTAAGCCTTTGGGCTGGGCTGGTTTTGGATTTTAACTTGTTTTCCGGCTTTTGTCGCGGTTGCGGACAGCAGGAAGTGGCTGTCACCTGTGCTGGGCGGCCCCGGGTCGAGGCCAGAGGGGGGGCGTCAAATGTCTGGAGGTTTCGCCACAGGACCGATGGGCAATCCCGCGTTTTCACCGAGAGTAGGAAGGCGTGGGGGTATGGGTAACCATAGGGCCCTGCCGGGGGTTTAGCGTTGCGGGGATTACCGGCCCAAGCTTGTCTTTCCGCGCAGATTTCCTTGCCGATGTTCCGCCGCGTTGGTTACTCACACATCGCGTTCGGCGGCTCAAAGCCCACCACCGTCATGCGGCCACCCGGCGCAGGTTGAGCGTAAAGAGTATAGAAGCAAACCTGATTACCTAGATAGCCGCCCGTGGTGGTAGCGGTGCCTGTGGCGTAGTTCCCGAAACCATAGACGTTTGCGGTTGTCGTCGTTGGCATGATTATAGAGTTCTCCATCCGCCACTGGAATGCTTTCCTTCCGTCGGGGGTGTCGAACGAGTTTACTGGAGGGCCATATTTCGCCATTACTTGAGTGACATCTTGGCCCACCATACTGCCCATTATGTCGCTTGCGCATGCGCTTAAGGAAGCGCAACAAACAATAGCCCAGACCAAATGGTTCTTCATACGATCCCCCGAAAGTAATGCTGGCATAATTGTGCCAGGGAGGTCGGACAAGTCAACGTTTCCACGCGAACGGCTTTCTTGGCTACTTTGGGCATGGGTTGGCCTCCAGATCGGCGGCGGCGGTCAAGTGCAGCGCGCCACCCGGTTGCAGGGTCACAAGGCCCGCTTGGGCCATGCGGTCGAGTTCCTGATAGGTCACGGTAGCGCCCAGCTTCGCAGCGGTGGCGATAGCGCCGGGGGTTGTCAGGCCTGCGCGCAAGGACCGGATCGCCCTCGGAATCAGGCTATCGCCGGCTGGTCCTGCATTATGCCAAGCTCTATGCGGCGGCGATCAGTGTCGACAGCTTCCTGATCGGCTCCGAACTGCGCGGACGGACCACCACCCGCTCTCCCGCCAGCACCGATCCTACTGTCACGGCACTGCAAACCCTCGCCGCCGATGGCCGGGTGGTCTTGGGCTAAGGCACCAAGATCGGCTATGCCACTGATTGGGCAGAATACTTCGGCCACCAGCCTGGCGACGGTACCGGCGATCTCTATTTTCACCTCGATCCGCTATGGGCCGACAGCACCATCACCTTCATCGGGGTGGACGGTTATTTGCCGCAAAGCTGGGGATAGCGTCCTGCCGTATTTCTCGTCCGGCACGCGACGACCTGATTCAGCGCCGCTACCTTGAAGCCCTTCTCGGCTACTGGGCATAGCTCGGGCGCAACCCGATCTCGGCCGTTCATTCCGGCCCAATGATCGACACGAACCAAACGGCTGTCTGGTGCCGGGATGCGCGGCCCGATCCCGCTTGGCCGGGCCGCGACGATATCTGGGGCGATACGGCGAACTGGGAAATCGTCTACTGGCTGAACAGCCGCCGCGGCAATGCCAGCCTCGGGAATCTGGTGCGGTCGATCTGCGCCCGGTCCGGGATCGACCCGAGCGGGCTGGATGTGTCGCGTCTGGCCGATGCAGTCCACGGCCTTGTCATCGTCTCCGTCGAAAGCCCGAAATTGCAAAACATCGGGCGAAAGGGACCAGTGGGCGGGGGGGGGAACAGCGTCCAAAACTGACCAGGCCAGTCGTGCAACACTCCGGTTTTGGGGCAGGCGCAGTTGGCGTGCACCGTGTCGAAACGATTGGGAAGATCAGGCGACCAGGGCTGCGGGACGGCGCGAGGATCCGTGGCTTGGCGCGGTCCTTGCCATTGGCGCGGCACAAAGCCATTGCGCGATGGGTGCACGCAATGGCTGAGGGTTCGCAAGGATCTGAAGGATGGGGCGGAACCGGTTTACTGGCGCAAGTCGCAACCGGGGCCGCAGTTTGGGCCGCAGTTTGGGCCGTGGTGTGGCCGTCTTGATGAGGGGTTGCGCGGTGATCGGCTCTTGCCCAAAGCGCTTCGACAGACGGCGCGGCGACAGACGGCGCGGCGACAGACGGCGCGACGCCTATTCGAATGGCTTCAGGCGACGAGGGCTATGCCGGTGGGTATGACAGCGTTCAGCGTCCTGTGCGGCGGGGGAAGATTGAACCCGGTCGGCAATCTGCGTGGGTGGCGGTTTGCGGCCCCGCCATGCTTTGCGGACTTTGCGGCGCGGAACGGCTGGCTTGCCACCCGCTGCCGGGAACCGGGCACGCGGCCACCCCCCTGAGGATGCCACGATCGCCGAGATATTCGGGTTGGAGCAGCCCGTGCTGCAGCCGGTCAGCCTGCCATTTGATGGCGATCTCGAACTGCCCCCGCGCGTTTCCAGCACTTGCCTCGTAACGGTAGACCGCAATCGCTCCAGCGTTCCGGCCGAATGGACCGGCAAGGTGGTCTCGCCCGCATCAGCGCCCACGGCATACGGGTCGTGGCAGGCGGCGCGCTTGTCGGGCGGCATCAGGGCCCAAGTCCGGGCGCAACCCGCTGATCTGCGAACCCCTGTCTTACGGAGAATTGGGCATTATTTGGCGATTCTGGCGACCAGGCCCGGCCTGGCGACCAAGCCCGGCCTGGCGACCAAGCCCGGTGGATTGCGCCATGGCCCGCCACGCACCGCTTGGGTGTTGCCGCCTGCGGCGGGCGCGGTTCGGGTTCCCGCGCTCCAACCGGTCAAGCGGGATCGTGCCTGCGCAGAACTTTTGCCGGTCGCCCGCGAGACCGGGTTGGCGGCATTGGACCTGGCGTGCCAGTTGGCCAAGAGCCGGGACACCGGAACCCGTCTGGGTGCTGCATGAAGCTAACCGCCGGATCAGCCCGCCGCATGGCCCACATGATGATGGGTGCTGCATGAACGTAACTGCCGGATATCAGCCCGCCGCATGGCCCACATGATGGCAACGCCTGGCGCGCTGGTGGGTCTGCGGGAGCCTGTCCCCGATTGGGCCGGCTGGAGCATGATGAGGTTTGATAGAAACATCCTCATGCTCTAAAACGCATTCCAAAAAGTCTGACGCGGTTTTCGCAAAAAATGCGTGGAAAAACCGGGACCTAAAGCGGTTTGGGTCTTGTCAAACCCAAACCGCTTTAGGTCCCAGCCATGGTTCGGAATCGCTGTCGCCTGGCGAGACCTGCAAGCGAAAAGCACCGCCTGCGCCAACCCCGCGCGCGCGCAGCCCAAGCGGGGTTTGCGGGATGCCGAACCCGCCGATCGGCAGGCGCGCAGCCTGCGTTATCCGCTGAAAGCCGCCCGCTGCCCGACCCTTCGCGATCTGACGGCCTGCGACGGGAGCAACCGCCTTGGGCAATGCCCGCCTTCCGGCGTTGGCCAAGGGTCATTGCCGGCAAACCGCGCCAACCTGATCCTGGTTGGCCGAACCGGCACCGGAAAAACCGTTTCTGCCATCGCATGCGGTGGCGCCGTGCTCCATCACGCCAAGCGCATCGGCTGTTCCAACGCCGTCGATCTGGTCCGTCTTCTGGAGCCGGAAAAACCTCAAGGCAAAGCCGGCAATCCGCCCAAGCAGCGCACCCAGTGTGGCGCGGTCATTCGCGATGGGTTGGGCTGGCTGGCATTCCCGACCTCTGGCATCCCCGGGTTCTGGCGCCCCCGGGTCCGGCGGACAAACGGTCCCCCGGACCCTTCGCCATTCCGCCTCCATCCACCTCATGAGCCAACTTTACCAAAAGACGTCCCGCCTGGTAATCGCCCCATTTCTAACGTGGTGCGGTGGTAGAACTCATGCGGCCATTTTCAGTTGTCTCGAGCGGGTGTGATGCCGCCGATGCCCAGGTTCGGGCGGTCGTTGTTGGATGTCCATAGCCATTGCGTGGCGAAATTCTGGGCCTGCTCAATGCTTTCGATGATGGTTTGGTCGAGCCATTCATGCCGAACGGTGCGGTTGTAGCGCTCGATATAGGCGTTCTGCTGTTTGAGCCGGACCAGAAAACGATCTGGCAGATCGTTTTCCCGGCGCATGGGCCGGGTTGGATGTGCAGGATGGTAACCCCATGTTTCTCAGCCTATTTCATCAGCTTTGCGCGGATCTATTCCGGGCCGATCTTCGGGGCAAACGATCCCCCGGATCGTTTTCCCGACGATCGGAGAAGTCTACCGCACTGCCCGGACCTTCGCGATTGAAATCATCCAGCACGTTCAACAGCCGGAATGCCCGGCCATCACCCAGCCGGTCGGCCATGAAGTCCATCGACCAGGTCATGTTCGGAGCATCCGGCACAGCAAGAGCGTCGGGTTTGTCCCGCTTCAGCCGCTTGCGAGGCTTGATCCGCAGGTTCAGTTCCAACTCGCAATAGATGCGGCAGTCGCGTTTGGGTTGCAGGGATGCCCTTTCACGTTGCGCAAATGCAGGCAACACAGGCCAAAGCCCCAGGTCTTGCGGGCCTCGGTCAGCCCGACCAGCAGATCGGCTCTCTCTTCGTTCTCGGCACGCAACTTCGGACCATAGCGATAGCAGGTCTCGCTGACCCCGAAGGCTCGACAAGCCACCGCAATGCTTGCCCCACGTCGCGCCACCGCCGTTTCGGCCATCTCGCGGCGTTGAGATGGCCCGGTTGCTTTTTTCCAAGGGCTTCCTTCAATAAATCCGCCTGCATGCTCAGGTCCGCATACATCCGCTTCAAGCGCCGGTTCACATCTTCCATCGCCTTCATCTGGGCAATCAGGGACGCATCCAACCCGCCATACTTCGCCCGCCATGTGTAAAACGACGCGTTGCTCATGCCATGGTTACGGCACAACTGGGCCACTGGCATGCCGCCTTCAGCCTGACGCAGGATCGCAAGGATCTGCGGCTCAATGTATCTGCTTGTCTTCATTCAGAATCTCCTCAGGCATCTTGCCAAGAAAATTCTACTTATGCAGCCCCGACTTTCGGGGGGATTACCTCGGCACTTTACCTCGACCCTGGCGGCGCTACCGCCGACGCCACCAACCGGCTGTCGATCAACGCTCCTGCCAGCCGCTTTATTCACGCTGGTGCGGGGCATCAGATCAAGCTCAACAAGGCGGCTGCGACCGATATCGCTCCGTTCCTCAGCCATACCGGGTTTTCCGGGCGAGCCGAATATGGCCTTACCGGGTCGGACGACTTCCAAATCAAGGTCTCGGCCGATGGCACCACCTGGTTCAACGCCCTGCAATTGGAACGCACCTCCGGCCCGGTGCGCCCGATGGGGGCGCTGCAACGGAACCCGAATGCCGGTGATTGCGGAACCGTGGCCGATCACGACCTCGGGTACAATTTCTCGACGGGCAATTTCTGCGGCCGTCAGGGCGGGGTCTCGATCGATCTGGCGAGAGGCGCGGCGGCGACTGCCGGCAGTGGTGTCCTGCAAGCGACCTACAGGCTGACAAGCACCACAACGGCCCGGAAGACCTTCTACTTGTCGACCAACGGGGCGCTGTCTCTTGCGGCCGGCACCTTCCGGTTCTCCTGTTCGCTGCTGATGAGCCCCTCTTCCCCAACCGAAAAAGGGAGTCGGGGCACAACGACTTTGTACCGAAGTCTTGCCCGGGGATTGAGGGTGGGGCCATCACAATTAGGGACATCTTTGAAAGTTATCACTACCGGGTAACTTATGGCGGGCAGATCGCCCACAAGGCCGTGACGACGGCAAATGATTTCTATCATTAGTGATGTATTTAGTGTCACATTGTGGAAAGGAACCAACAAGGGCAAAGCAGAAAATGGCCAGAAGACCAACAATTTCAGACGTGGCGAAGCAGGCCGGACTGAGCGTGGCGACAGTGGATCGCGCGCTGACCGGGCGACATCGCGTGCGTGATGAGACTTTACGCCGGATCGCCGACGCCGCACGCTTGTTGGGGTATCACGGTGTCGGGCTGGTCGAGCAGCGATTGAGCGCGGAACTGCCACAAGTCAAATTCGGCTTCTTATTGCTAGGTGAGGCACACCAGCCGTTTTTTCAGCGGCTGGGCCAGCGGCTGGACGAGGAGGTGCGCGCCACGCCGGGCATTCGGGGGCTGGCGCGTATTGAGTATCTCGACTGGCGTGATCCGGGCGAAATTGGGGCAAAAATCCGCGAAGTTGGTCGCCATGTGCAGGCGCTGGCGGTTGTGACCATTGACCACCCGACGGTTTCCGCCGCCGTGGCCGATCTGCGCGCCAAGGGGGTGCCGGTGTTTTCGCTGCTGAGCGATTTCGCGCCGGGCCTGCGGGAAAGCTATGTCGGGCTGAACAACCGCAAGGCGGGGCGAGCGGCGGGCTGGTTCATCGCGAAAATGGCCAAGACACCAGGCAAGGTCTCGATCCTGGTCGGCAGCTCGCGTTTTCATGGCCATGAGATGCGCGAGATCGGGTTTCGGGGATTCTTTCGCGAAAAGGCCCCGGCGTTCGAGGTGATCGATACCTTGGTCAATCCGGGATCAGCGGATATGGCCTATGCCGCGACGCGCGATCTATTGCGCGGGCACCCTGATCTGGTCGGCCTGAATGTTGCGGGCTTTGGCCCGGAAGGTGTCATTCGCGCCCTGCGGGAGGTCGATGTCGCCCGTCGTCTGATCGTGGTTTGCAATGAGAACACCCCTGAAGCCAGCGCCGCGCTGGCCGAAGAAATCATCACACTGGTGATCGACACCCCGATTGATGCGCTGTGTCGAGAACTGGTGACCCTGATGGGGCGCGCCGTCCGCGAGGGACCGGCCCCAGTGCCCGGGCAGTCGTTCCTGCCGTTCAACATGCTGACCCCGGAAAGCATCTGACAGCGCTTCGGATCCCGGAACGCTATCATTAATGATGTATAATCTATCATCAAGTAACGATAGATGAGAGAGTGTATTGACTCATTTGCGGTAGTGCGCCGATGAATGACGACGTTGGGATGCGATACCGAGGGCCGGGTGCCGGCCAGAACCATCCAAGGGAGGGGCGCAGTGAACCGCAAATCAGCCTCGGATACCGGATGTGGAGGCTGGCAGCGTCAGAAGTTTTGCCGGGCGTTTGATCGCATTTTCCGGAGCACTTCGCGGGTCCGCTTCCGCACTGCGACCAGCCAGAGCGAGGGATAGCATGGCCAGTGTTGACCTTGCTCCCAAACTGGTGTCCCGGCCAACGGCCCACGCCGCCGACGCGCCGCTTTTGCAGTTGCGCGATGTCTCGAAGGGGTTTGGCGGGGTTGCGGTGCTACGAGGCATCGACCTGACGCTGAAGCGGGGCGAGGTCATGGCGCTTTTGGGCGAGAATGGCGCGGGCAAATCGACGCTGAAGAACATCCTCAGCGGTCTGATTGCGCCAGATTCCGGCGAGATCTGCTTTTCCGGCGAAAGTTTTGCCGCCCTGTCTGCCGATGACGTCGACCGGCTGGGCATCGGCACCATCCATCAGGAACTGAGCCTGTTTGACAACCTGACCGTGGCCGAAAACATTCACCTGCCGCATCTGCTGCATCGGCGCGGGCTGGTGGATTGGCACCGGCTGACCGACGAGTCACGCCGGTTGTTGCACGACGAGCTGCAATCGGACATCGACCCCGGTGCTGCGGTGGCGACGCTTTCGCTGGGCGAGCGCCAGTTGGTCGAGATCGCCAAGGCGATGCGGCGGTCAAGCTCGGTCCTGATCCTTGACGAACCCACCACCTGCCTGAGCTTGCCGGAACGCGAACGGCTGTTCGCGGTGGTCCGGCGGCTGCGCGCCCGCGATTATGGGATCGTCTACATCACCCACTTTCTGGAAGAGGTTTATGCGCTGGCCGATCAGGTGCT
>JAYTQA010000346.1:0-8324 GCA_043746955.1 bacterium
CGACCAACCAATACTGCAGGGTAGAGTAAAGCCGCCCCACACCCGCCCGCGTGGGAAACCGTTCTGCCTGACAGAGTTCTTCAGCAGCCTGCTAGGTGCTGGCTTTCAAAAACCAAGCCCAAAGGCAGACGCGCATATCGGAACTAGACATTGTTAAGACAGACAAAAAGTTCAGAATTGGGCCATTTTTTTTGGAGCGCCGATAGAGATGGGGGAGCGGCGGTCCGGTGAGGGGGAGGGGTGCGGTGTGGTCCGGGTGTCCGCGACCGGGGGCTGACCCCCGATCTACCTACCGGCAGGGGGCACCTAGCCTGAGCCAATGCACCTCGCGCCGTCCCAGCGTTCCGCATTGCTCCCAGCCGGGTGGCGCATCGCAACGCAGTTGGGGGCTATTCCGGTCGATTTCATCATATTCGCAAGTCTGAAACCATTAGCTGCCGCAATCGCCACCGTGATCCAGCGATGGCCTTGGTAGGGACAAGTTAGTGACTGGCGATGACTAGTCGAAATTTAATCAATGATTTCAATGGCCTCTGGCGGAGGAGGTGGGATTCGAACCCACGGCAGACTTGCGCCTGCGTCGGTTTTCAAGACCGGTGCGATAGACCACTCCGCCACTCCTCCGACGTGGCGGGCATAGCGAAGCGGTGGCGATTCTGAAAGGGCGGGCGCGAAAGAAGATTTTGGACTGCGGTCAAGGGTTTGCGCCAAGGGTTGACCCCCCGGGATCGACAGGCGGGTTGGCGTGGACTTTGGCATCGGTTCACCGGGGATTGACGGCGAGTGGGACGGCGCGCTGGAGTTTGATCAGACGATTGGCCCGGGGTGCGCCCGCTGGGTTAGGCCGGGATATGGGCTAGGGACTGGCCAAGGTTGGCCCAGAGTTGGCCCAGAGTTGGCCCAGGGTTGGCCCAGGGTTGGCCAGCGTATGGTCAGCTGCCGCCCCCGTCACTTCGAAGTTGCTTTGCATTTGATTTTCATTTGACTCACGGTGAAACTTTTCGCCAAGCATGGGCGTTAATCCTCAATCGGATGCGGCGGATGCGGCGGATGCGGCGGATGCGGCGGATGCGGCGGATGCGCCGTGGTCCGCCTTGCGCAGCTGATATTGGTGGGCAAAGGGGGGCGATGATGGCGGAAGTTTCAACCAGCGATACCGCCGAGGATCAGGCGGCACGGGATCACGATGTCATTTTGACCTTTCTGAACTCCAACGATTGGCAAGAGCAACTGAGCGTGGCGCGGCTGAAACGCGAACAGGTGCTGGCAGAGCGCGCGAGCCTGCGGAATGCTACCGGGAAAGCTACCGGGGCTGTGGGCGCTGGCACGGTGCTGGCGCTGCCGATCCGGCCACCCCGGCACGCAGTGAGCCAGGGGCAGGTCGTGCAGGTCATCGCCAGTCCGGTCGACAATGCTGCCCCAGCCAGCCTGCCTGACACTCTGCCTGCCAACCTGCCTGCCACCCTCCCTGCCAATGTCGCAGCCGACCTGCCTGCCAACCTCGCGGCCAACCTCCCTCCTACCCTCCCTGCCAATCTCCCTGCCACTCTTCCCGCCACGGCCTCGATGCGGCGCGCCATCCTTTTGGGGCTGGGGATTGGTGTTGCGGCGGGGCTTGCGATTGTGCTTGCGGTACACCCGCTCGCGCAAAACTTGTTTGCGACGGTGGGTGAGCTTCAGGGGGGGGTGTCCCGCCAAGGCACGCCCGTCATGCCGCAGCTTGCACTCCGGGCAGGGCCGACATTGGACGCCAACTCAACCCCCATCGCAGGCGGGTCTGGCGGAGATGCCGGTCGTCTTGCCACGCGGTCCGCCCGGCGTCTTACGCCGCAGGTAGCCCTGGCGTTGGCCCAAGAAACCCCGGCCAACACGGATCAAGCCCGCGCACCATCGGTTGAGGTTTGGGCCGAAGGCCCTGCCACGCCGCTTGCCCCGCAGTTGGCCCCGCAGTTGGCCCCGAAGTTTGTCACCCAGTTGGCCTCGCCGCTTGCCCTGCAGTTGGCTCCGCCGCTGGTCCCGCAGTTGGCCCCACCGTCGGTCCCAGACGCCCCATCCAACCCGGCAGAAGCCAGCGTGGCATCGGTTGATGTCTGGCCTGACAGTCCCGTCCTGCCGCCCCCAGACCTGCCAGACGACACCGCTGCAGCCCTTCCTGCGGCGGTAGCCGACGAATCCCTTTCGGTCAGCCAAAGCGCTTCAACCTTAACGCCACCGCAACCGATCCAAGACCGGGTTAGTGCAGAGCCGGTGCCGCCGGTGCGCGTCACGGTTCAGACAATCCCCCCAACGGCTCAGCCACTGCCCGGCGAAACGCCCGCCAGCCTGCCCGTCGCCGCTGCAGCCCAGCCGGTAGCAGCAGAGGCCTCCGTCAGCCCCGCTTTGGCGCGGCCAAACCTTGCGCGTGCCGAGGCTTCGCCCATAGTCAACGCCAGCGTGGCGGTTCCCGGTGCCGCCGCCTACCGTGTCAATCTGCATGTGACAAAGCGCGCCTTCGGGGCCGCTGCCAAAAGCCGCCTCGCCGACCTTGGTTTCGAGAATGCCATCGTGCTGGCCTCCGCCTTTCCGATGGCGCAGACCCAAGTTGCGTTTTACCGGGGCGAAGATGCCGGGTTAGCCCAGACTTTGGCCCGGCTTTACGGCGGGCAGACGCTGGACTTGACCGGGTTTACCCCGGCCCCTGCGGCCCACACCCTGGATATTTACCTCAAGGGCTGACCCGGCAGCGCGGGCTTAATCACCCTTAAAGAGGGATGAGGAACCGTGAAATCCGGTTTTCCGCGTCAATCACGCAATCCCACAAAAACCAGCGCAGGATGATGTTTCCATCAAACTTCATCCGGCCCTAATGACTAGCCGGGCCTGCACTGACACCCGCCAAGGGTGCCAGCACCAGTTGCACCACCACCTCACCCGGCGCCACGGCCAGATCTTGGGTCAATGCCACCGCGTTCGCGGTAAAACCCGGCAGAAACCCGGCCAGATCGCCGGCAAGGCTGGCGTCGTTGCGGTAACGATAGCGAATGGCGCTTGCCGCGATGGGGCCACTGTCCGCCGATACGCTGACCATCAGTCCGCTGGCGCGCAAAGTTTGCGCGATCTGACCCGCGACAGCCGCAGCACGGGTGTCGGTCGGATTGACCTCAATTGCCACCGCACCACGCGGATCGGCGGTGCCTTTGGCAGCTATCTGATGTTGCCACGGGCTCGCCAGATATTGATCCGCCGCCGGATCAACCCGTACGATGCGCCACAATGCCCCCTGCGCAGGCACCGCAACCCGCACTGCCGAGACGTCGGTCGCTTGTGCCCATAAGCCGGAACCAGCGGCGCTGTCACCGATCATCTGGACCACAAATCCGCTGTGCGGCGGCCCCGGCGCGGATGTCCAGACGAGGTCCGCCTCAGACTTGCCCGCCACTGTTACCACTTCGGCCGACAAAGGCAGCGGTGCGGCCAGCTTGCCGCCCACGGCCAGGTTCAGCTGCCTTAACGCCGCCGCCGCTGCAGGCAAGCCATCCGCCGCCTGCCCCAGCCAATAGGCCGCGAGATCGGCATTGACCGGCACACCGCTGCCATCGCGGTACATCAGGCCCAAGTTGAACGCGGCGCGTTTGCTGCCGCCAAGCGCCGCTCTTGCGTACCAGACGCTGGCAGCCGTACTGTCGGCCGCCACGCCGGTGCCGGTATCCAGCATGACGCCTGCATTCAGGGCGGCCTCTGGCACCCCCTGTCGCGCGGCCTCGACATAATAGCCAAACGCCCGCGCCGGGTTGCGCGCCATGCCCAGCCCAAGGTCCGTCATCAGGCCCAGCTGCAGGGTTGCCTCAGCCGAGCCCCCCTTGGCGGCCTTTTGCCACAACGCCGCTGCCGCCGGATAATCGCGCGCCGCAAATGCCAGTTGACCGTCCGCGAAGGCATCCGCTTGGGTAGCACTTGGGGCCAGACCTGCGGCCAGCCCCAAGCCAAGCACCAACGCGGCAGCCCGGCACGCCTTAGCGCCAGGTGATCGAAACCGCCCGATTATCGGCATTGGCCACTCCATTCCCGGTGGCAACCTCCAACTCGCTGTTGCCCCGGCCCAGCACCTGCAAGCGCTCAATCGGGATGCCCCGGTCCGCCAGGGCCCTCGCCACCGCCTCCGCGCGCCGGATCGACAGGTCGAGGTTTTGGGCAGCGGCCCCCACCGTATCCGCACTGCCCGCCACGATCATCACAACCGGGCTGCCTTCGCGGAATGTCCGGGCGGCCAGATCAAGTGCGCCGCTCTGATCGCCAGCAATCGTGGCCTGCCCGGAGGCAAAACGAATTTTGAGCCCGCCTGCGGTGGCTGTCGCCGCAGTATCTGCGGTGGTGGTTGGTGTGGTGGCTGCGGTGGTATCTGCCTGGGCAAAGCTGGCAGCAGCGCCAAGGATCAGGGCGCAAGCGGTGGTCGTGGTCAATCTCATTCTGGCCTCCCTCATTATCTTATCCGACGAAAGGCACAACAGCATCCGCCGCTTGTGCCATTGGCAGGAACGGCGCACGGTTCGAGAAAGTTTCAACCTTGGCTCAATTTATCTGTTGCCGCAGAAATCAATCGCCCGGACCTGCCAAAGCCCAGGATATCTTGTCTTGAGCCAAAACCTCTACAGCGCCTCCAAAGTCCGCCCGGCCACGACAGCATGGGCCGTGCCATCGGGATCACGCCAGCGGTGGATCAGCACCGTGGCATGGGCACTGGCTTCGCCGGATGTGGTGACGATCCGCAGCCCGAACACGTCGGATCTGACCGACAACCCCGCAGGCAGGATGATCCCCAACTGGCGCAGGCCATCCGGCGTGATCATCCCGGTTTTGCGGGCGGCCACGATCCGGGCTGTGGTATCGGCATTGCGCAGCAGCGCGCCCAGCAGCGCCTCGGGGGCCGCGTTGATGTTGACGGCAGCGGTCAGTTCCGGCGTGCAGGTGACAAACCCCGCGAGGGCCGCTAATTCCGCCCCGGTCAGCCCGGCCCGTGCCGCCAGATCTCCCAAGCGCAGCAAGGGCCTGCCGCCTTGCAACGCCGCCGCAATCCGCACGCCGACCTCGGGCGGCAGACCTGCGGCTGCGACGATCGAACCCAGTGCCGCGCGGGCGGCCGGGCTGCCCGCGATCAACGTGTTCAGGTTGAACCACGCCGCCTGATCAAAGATCGCCATCTGGAAATGGCCAAGGCTGGTTGCCACATCGCTCTGTCCGGCCCGCGCCCAAGCCTCGGTCGCGGCATCCGCCTCCGGTGCGGTTTGCAGATCCAGCGTCAGGGCGGACAGGGCGCTGGCTTCACCCGCCGCCTCCAAAGCCCGCGCTTGGGCTGCATCCATCTGGCGCGCGGTCAGCCGGATCGTCGCTTCCGATTGCAGCGTCATCGCAACAATGACCGTCACGCAAAGTGCCATGACGATGAGAATGGTCACCAGAACCACCCCGCTGTCCGCGCGCCGCGTCGTGGCGGAACCTGACAGGGTGAAACCTGCCATCTTGGAACCTGACATGGTGGAATCAGGCATGGTTGAATCTGGCATGGTGGAACTTCCAACGGTGACACGTGTCTTGGCGGAACTTGTCTGGGCGGGACTTGGCCTCCCGGAACTTGGCTTCGCGGAACTTGTCCGGACGGACCCGGCGCGGGCGGGACGTGCCAGGGCCGTATTTCTCCTCGCGAAACGTTTCATCGCGAAACGTCTCATGGCGAAACCGGCGGGGTCGCGTCATGCGGCAGCGGGAACACACCGCGCAGGCTCTGCTGGTCCGCAAGGGTCAGGTCGAGTTCAACCCCTTCCGTCGCGGTCAACCCGGCCTCCTGCGGTAACACCGTGCCACCTTGCACAAACTGCCAGCTCGCGGATTGCACGCCCGACAGCAGCACTTGACGGGTGCCCGCAGCCCCCGGCGCGCCGATCTCGCGGACAAAGTCGCCCGCCCGCACCGCATATATCACGGCGAGGCCGCTGGTGCCTCGGTTTGTTACCGACCCGCGCCGCAGAAAGCTGATCCCGGCTTCGGTGCGCGCAACACTTCCCGCAATCACCTGCTGGGTGTCGAGTGTGACCACCTGCATCATCCGCTGCATCTGGGTCAACCGGTCCAGCCGCGCGCCGACAATCTGCTGGCTGCGCAAGGTCTGGTCCAGCATGGCAAACGCAGCCACTCCGATGATGGCAAACACCGCGAGCGCCACCAGCACCTCGACCAGCGTCATGCCAGCGGTGGCGTGGCGTGCGCGCATCATGGGTCAGCCCTGACGTCTGGCGCGCCTTGCGACCTTGCGGATCTGGGCTGGCTTATGCGCATCATGGATCGGCCTTGGTGAGTGGCGCGCCTTGCGGCCTTACGGATCTGTGGAGACGGGCGCGCATCATGGGTCAGCCTTGGTGACTGAGGTGTCTGGTGGCCTTGCGGAACTGGGCTGGTCGATACGGTTCATGTGTCAGACACCTCGGCCAGGGCCATTATTTGCCCGCCGCGCAGGCCCAAAACCGCAAGGTCGCGGGTGCAGCGGCCATCCGCCTGAAACCGGAACCGCCCCAGCGCGCCGCTGAACCCGGAAGCGCGCAGCAAACCTGTGCGGGTCATCGCGCCCGATCGCCCAAGGTCCAGCGCCACCAAGGCCGCATCATAGCCGAGCGCCGCCACAAAGCCGGGTGTGGTGCCAAACGCCGCCTCGAACCGGTCGGCGAACGGCTGGAAGTGATCCGGTGGCGGGGCGGCAAACCACGCGCCGTCAAGATCAGGGTTGCTCAAAGCCTGCGCATCCGCGCCAAGCCCCCATTGGGTGCTGCCCATGATCTGCCGGCCTGCGCCTTTCAGACCCCGGGCAAAGGCTTGCAGTGCCACCCCCCGGTCTGGCAGAAACACCGCTTCCGGCATAACGCCTCCACTGGCGCTGCGCAAAGCGCTGGCAAGCCCCGGTTTGGCCGGATCGCGCAGCAAGGTCGCCGCCAGATGCAAACCGCCCGCCGTGGCGATGGCTCGGGCCGCCACTGCGCTGGACCGGCCAAACGGCGTATCAGCCGCCACCAGTGCAACGCGGGTGATCCCTTGCGCTTTGGCATAGCTGAACATGGTGGCCACCGATTGCGCCGGGGTGACGCCAAAGATGAACGCCCCGCTGCCGGCAAGGCTTTCATCGTTGGAAAAGGTCACCACCGGCACCTGGCCCGCCAGAGCCAAAACCGCGGGCACCTGATCAGCGCGCAGCGGCCCGAGGATCAGCCGCGCTTGGCGCGCCATCGCAGTCTTTGCCGCAGCCGTGGCCTGATCCGCCCCTGCTCCGGCATCCAGCGCCTCTGGCAGGGTCAAGCCGCTGCCCGCAAGCGACATGGCCCGCGCCATATCCTGCCCAAGTGCTGCCGAGGCCCCAGACAACGGCAGCAAGGCAAACGCGCCCTTGGCACCCGGGCCTTGCGAACCACCGCCGGTGAACGGACGGCCCGGCGCACAGGCGGCCAAAGCGGTGCAGCCCAAACCACCGACAAAGCCGCGCCGCGACAGGGGACCGCCACGGTTTTTGTCGTGTGCACCTTGGTTTGACATCTGCAGCCTCCTCCCCTGTCGCCGACGCCCAACCTGCGACGTCAGCCGTTGTACCACCTCAGCCGATCCTGCCGCCTCAGTCTAGCCTGCGGCTCCCAGCCCTATCCCGCGACCCCGGCCCCAACCTGCGACTCCGGCCCTAACCTGCGACTGCGACCCTGGCCTGCGACCCTGGCCTGCGACCCCGGACCCTGACCCTGACCTGCAAGCCCGGCCCTTACCTGCGAACCCGGCTCTTGCGTGCGACCCCCGGCCCTAACCTGCGACCCTGACCCGATCCCGCGACCCCAGCCTTATCCTGCGACCCTGACCCGATCCTGCCGCCTCAGTCTAACCCGCGCCCCCCACTGCCCTAACCTGCGACCCCGGACCCTGACCTCCAAGCCTGGCTCTTGCCTGCGACCCCTACTCTGCCCTGCATGCCCGGCCCTGACCCGCAAGCCCGGCCCTAACCTGCGACCGCCCAACCCGATCCCCCGACCCTGGCCTGCCACCCCAGTCCTAGCCTGCGACCCCAATCCTAGCCTGCAACCAGAGAGTTCATCGAAACGATTGGCAGCAGAATAGCCAGCACGATTGTCATCACCATCCCGCCCATCACCAGCAAAATCCCCGGCTCGACCAGCGCCACCACCGCCCGGACCCAGGCGTCCAGATCGCGCTGTTGGTCGATGGCGGCATGGTCCAGCGCTGCGCCCAGCCTGCCGTTCGCCTCGCCACTCGCCACCATCGCGACCAGCATCGGCGGAAAACACCCTGCAGCCTCCAGTGCA
>JAYTQA010000347.1:0-3113 GCA_043746955.1 bacterium
ATTGGGCTGTATTTGAGCGCAGGCCATACCAGCGATGACATCGGGGCGGTTGCGTTATTGTCGACGTTGCCTTAGTCAGGATTGCTGCTTGCCTACCGCGCTAAATAGGCGTCCTTGTCCCACCGATCAAGCCAGAGGTTGCGCGCGCTCGACCAGCCTTGCAAAGAAACTCGCGCCAATCGGGGCCGCCTCGTCATTGAAATCAAACGCCGCATGATGCAGGCCAGCGCCGGGGCCGGTGCCCAGAAACAGATAGGCACCGGGCCGCGCCTCCAGCATATAGCTGAAATCTTCCGACCCCATCTCGCGGTTGGAATTGCCATGGGCGGCATCGGGGCCAGAGATTTCGGCGGCGACTTCGGTGGCAAAGGCCGCATTGTCCGGGTGATTGATCGTGGCGGGATACCCCCAGTCGTAGTCAATCCGGGCGCTGACGTTGTAGGCCGCGGCATGCCCCTCGACAATTTCATGGAAGCGCTTCTTCAACAGGGCCCGCACGTCGGGCTTGAAGGAGCGGATGGTGGCGCAGAACATCGCCTCCTCCGGGATGATGTTGGACGCGGTGCCGGTATGGATTTGGGTGACCGAAATCACCGCCTCATCCAAAGCATAGACGTTGCGCGGGATGATGGTCTGGATCCCTTGCACCATGCCGACCACCGCCACCACCGGGTCGATGCAATCATGCGGTGTCGCACCATGGCCGCCTTTGCCGGTGACATAGACATAAGCCGTGTCAACCGAAGCCATCAGCGCGCCCGGTGTGGTATAAAAATTGCCAAACGCCAGATTGGGCGCATTGTGGATGCCGTAAACCTGGCCGATGCCAAAGGTATCCATGACCCCCTCTTGCACCATCACTTGACCGCCCGCGCCCTCCTCCTCCGCCGGCTGGAAGATCAGCGCCACCTGACCCTTGAAGCGCCGGGTTTCGCAAAGGTACTTCGCCGCCCCGAGCAGCATCGTCACATGCCCGTCATGGCCGCAGGCGTGCATCTTGCCAAGGCTGGTGGAGGCGTATTCCGCGCCAGTGGCCTCGACAATCGGCAAGGCGTCCATATCGGCGCGCAGGCCAATCGTCGGCCCCGGTGCCGTCCCGTTGATGATCGCGACAATCCCGGTCTTGGCGATGCCGGGGTGAATTTCATCGACGCCAATCTCGACCAGCCGCGCCTGAATGAACGCCGCCGTATTTGCGCAATCGAAGGAAAGTTCCGGGTGCTGGTGCAGATGCCGCCGCCAGCCCTTCATTTCCTCGGCATAAGCGGCGATACGGTTGAGGACGGGCATGGCAGTCTCCTGTTTTGTCTTTTGATCAAACCTGAAAACCAAGGTCGCCGCAATGCCCGACACCTCAGACGACCTTGTGCGCGACCCAAACGGCGGCATTCAGCGCCTGCGCGAGATCATGCGGCGGTTGCGCGACAAGACTTCAGGCTGCCCGTGGGACATCGCGCAAAGCTTCGCCACCATCGCCCCCTATACGATCGAAGAGGCCCATGAGGTGGCCGATGCGATCGAACGGCAGGCATGGGGTGAACTGCCCGGCGAGTTGGGCGACCTGCTGCTCCAGGTGGTGTTTCACGCCCAAATCGCCGAGGAGGCCGGGCTGTTCGGCTTTGACGATGTGACAAAAGCCATATCAGACAAGATGTTGCACCGTCATCCTCATGTGTTTGGCGGTGAAAGCCGTGACAAATCGGCAGCCCAGCAAACCGTGGATTGGGAGAAGCTCAAGGCGGCTGAACGGGGGCAAGCGCGGGTGCTGGACGGCGTGGCTTTGGGGCTTCCGGCCCTGACCCGTGCGGTGAAGTTGCAAAAACGCGCAGCACGGGTGGGGTTTGACTGGCCTACCACCGATCAGGTTCTGGATAAATTGCGCGAGGAAATGACCGAACTGGTCGAAGCGCGCGACAGCTTGACCGAGGTCGAGGTGGCCGAGGAAATCGGCGACCTTCTGTTCGTGATGGCCAACCTTTCCCGCCATCTCGGGGTCGATCCGGAGGCTGCCTTGCGCAGCACTAACGCCAAATTCACCCGGCGGTTCGGCAAGATCGAGGATTGGCTGGGCCAAGCGGGCAAGACGCCGGACGGTTCGGATCTGGCCGAGATGGACGGCTTGTGGAACCGGGCGCGGGCCGAGGATAAGCTGAAAAAGGCCTGACGCGACAAATTTTCTGCGAAGATTTAGACTCCGGCCGCTAAATTTTCGCGACGAACCCCTAAATTTTCGCAGAAAATTTGTCGCGGCAAAGTGTTTTTGTCAGCTATTGACCGCGCCCACGTTTCGCGGTCTAACACGGACAATACCTGACAAAAGGACTCAACCATGTCGCGCGTCGCTCTGCTTGCCCTCATGTTTGCCAGCCCCGTGATGGCGGATGAGGTCAATATCTACTCGCACCGCCAGCCCGAACTGATCCAGCCGCTCCTGGACCAGTTCACCGCCGAAACCGGCATCACCGTCAATGTGGCCTTTGTCGACAAGGGCATGGCGGAAAGACTTAAAGCGGAGGGCAACCGCTCCCCCGCTGATCTGGTGCTGACGGTCGATGTCGGCCGGCTGGTTGAACTGGTCAATGCCGGTGTGATCCAGCCGGTCGATGACGCGACGCTCAAGGCCAACATCCCTGCCGAATACCGCGATCCGGCCAATATGTGGTTCGGCCTGACCGCCCGCTCCCGGGTGGTTTATGCCAGCAAAGACCGGGTGAAACCGGGCGAGATCACCACCTATGAGGACCTCGCCGACCCCAGATGGAAGGGCCGGCTGTGTATGCGCTCCGGCCTGTCCGACTATAACGTAGCGCTCACCGCCGCCTATCTTCTGCACCATTCGCCTGCGGAAACCAGGACTTGGCTCCTTGGCCTCAAAGCCAACCTCGCCCATAAACCGCAAGGTGTCGACCGCGATCAGGTCAAGTCGATCTGGTCGGGCGAGTGTGATATTGCGATCGGCAACACCTACTACATCGGCCAAATGCTGAACGACGACAGTGAAAAAGCCTATGCCCAAGCGGTCCGGATCGACTTTCCGGTGTTCGCGGGCGGCGGTAGCCATATGAACATCTCCGGCGTGGCGCTGACCAAAGCCGCACCCGACAAAGCCGCCG
>JAYTQA010000348.1:0-8257 GCA_043746955.1 bacterium
GAGGCCCCGCTTGAGCCGCCACCCCCTGCCCCGCATTCGGCGGCCGACCCGCATTACACCGCCTATGCCACGGAATTTGATGAGGAAATCAAGGCAGAGGATCTGGCCGAACCCGTCGAACTGGAACGCCTGCGCGCCTATCTGGACCAGCAGCTGGAGCCGCTGAAAGGCGCTGTCTCGCGGCTGGCCAACAAGTTGCAACGCCGCTTGCAGGCCCAGCAGAACCGCTCGTGGCTGTTTGACCTTGAAGAAGGCACGCTGGACGCCGGTCGGCTGGCACGGGTGGTGGCGAACCCCACGACGCCGTTAAGTTTCAAGCAGGAAAAGGACACCGAGTTTCGCGACACCTGCGTGACCTTGCTGCTGGACAACTCCGGCTCGATGCGCGGCAGGCCGATCTCGATCGCAGCAATTTGTGCCGATGTGTTGGGGCGCACGCTGGAACGCTGTTCGGTCAAGGTCGAGATTTTGGGCTTTACCACACGGGCGTGGAAAGGCGGCCAAAGCCGCGAAAAGTGGCTCGCCAATGGTCGTCCGGTCGGACCGGGGCGGCTGAACGATCTGCGCCACATCATCTATAAATCGGCGGATGCGCCGTGGCGCAGGGTCAGGCCGAACCTTGGGCTGATGATGAAAGAGGGCTTGCTCAAGGAAAACATCGATGGCGAGGCTTTGGAATGGGCGCATCGCCGGATGCTGGCACGGACCGAGGCGCGCAAGATTCTGATGGTGATCTCGGACGGTGCGCCGGTCGATGACAGCTCACTGTCAGTCAACCCGGCGAATTTCCTCGAAAAACACCTGCGCGACGTGATTGCGATGGTGGAGCGGCGCAAAGCGGTGGAGTTGATCGCGATCGGCATCGGCCATGACGTGACGCGCTACTACCAGCGCGCGGTCACGATCACCGATGCCGAGCAACTGGCGGGGGCGATGACCGAGCAACTGGCCTCGCTGTTCGAGGCGGATGCGAAAAAGCGCGCGCGGGCGATGGGGCAGCGCCGGGCGGGATAGGCGCACGATTTTTCTGCGAAAAATCAAAGTGCAGGACAGGACCGTGATTCTTCGCAGAAAAATCGTGCCGACGGAGAGCGGAAATGTTTCAGACGTTTGACAGCCATGCATCGCCCGCCCAAGGGCCCGCCCGATTGGCCGATTTGCGCCGGGTTTTGGCGGATCAGGGGCTGGCGGGTTTCCTCATCCCGCGTGCCGATGCGCATCAGGGCGAGTATGTGGCGGTGCGGGATGAACGGTTGCAATGGCTGACCGGCTTCACCGGCTCGGCGGGGTTCTGTGTGGTGTTGCCCGAGGTTGCCGGGGTGTTCATCGACGGGCGCTACCGCACCCAGGTCAAGGGCCAGGTCGACCTTGGCCATTTCACCCCGGTGCCGTGGCCCGATGTGAAGCCGGGGCCGTGGATTGCGCAGCATCTGGCGACGGGTGTGGTGGGTTACGACCCCTGGCTGCACACCGCCGATGAGGTGGCCAAGCTGGAGGCGGCGTTGGACGGGTCTGGCGTCACCCTGCGCGCCGTGGCCAATCTGGTCGATGCGATCTGGTCGGATCAACCTGCCGCGCCGGTAGGTTTAGCCTTCGTGCATCCGGTGGAGTTTGCCGGCGAAACCAGCCGGTCGAAACGCGAGCGGCTCGGCGTGGTTCTGACAGCGGCCGGCCAGGATGCGGCGGTGCTGACGCTGCCGGATTCGATCTGCTGGCTCTTGAATATCCGCGGCGCGGATGTGCCGAAAAACCCGGTGCTGCAATGCTTTGCGGTCCTGCGGGCGGATGGCGGGGTCGATCTGTTCGTCGATCCGGCGAAAATCGGGCCAGAGGTCGCGGCAGAACTGGCGGGGGTAACCCTGCATCCGGTAGCGGATTTTGTGCCCGCTCTCAAGGCGATGACCGGCCGGGTGCGGGTCGACAAGACCACCGCCCCGCTCGCCGTCGCCCAGCTTCTCGCCGATTGCGTCTGGGGTGATGACCCGTGCCGCCTGCCCAAGGCCCGCAAGAACCCCGGCGAGATTGCGGGCATGCGGACGGCCCATCTGCGCGATGGGGCGGCGGTGGTGGAGTTTCTGGCCTGGCTGGATGCGCAGCCCCCAAAGGGCGGGCTGACCGAGATTGCCGTGGTCACCGCACTGGAAGGCTTCCGGCGGGCGACCAACGCCTTGCACGACATATCGTTCGATACGATCTGTGGCGCCGGGCCGAACGGCGCCATCATGCACTACCGGGTGACCGACGAAAGCAACCGCGCGATTGGCCGCAACACGTTGCTGCTGGTCGATTCCGGTGCGCAATATCTGGACGGCACCACCGACATCACCCGCACGGTGGCGGTGGGCGATCCGGGCTCCGAGGCGCGCGAGTGCTACACCCGGGTCTTGCAGGGCATGATTGCAATCTCCCGCACCCGCTGGCCGCGTGGCCTCGCCGGGCGCGACCTCGACCCGCTCGCCCGTGCGCCGTTGTGGCTGGCGGGGCAGGACTTTGACCATGGCACCGGGCATGGCGTCGGCGCGTTCCTGTCGGTGCATGAGGGGCCGCAACGGCTCAGCCGGATCAACGAGGTGCCGTTGGAGCCGGGGATGATCCTGTCCAATGAGCCGGGCTATTACCGCGAGGGCAGCTTCGGCATCCGGCTGGAGAACCTGATCGTGGTGCAGGAAGCGGCCCAACTGGGCGACGCCCGTGACCAGCTGTCGTTTGAGACCCTGACTTTCGTGCCGTTTGACCGGCGGTTGATTTTGACCGACCGGCTTGCCCCCGGTGAGCGGGCCTGGCTCAACGACTACCACGCACAGGTCTTGGCAAAGCTCGCGGATCGGCTATCTAATAGCGCACGGGAATGGGCCAAGGCGGCCTGTGAGGGGATCTGATGGGAATGCCGATTGAGATAACACCGGCTGCCGGACGCTACCGGGTGCGGTTGGGCGCTCTGGTGCTGGGCGAAACCGCGGCTGCGTTGAATTTGACCGAAGGCGGCCATGGCCCGGTGGTCTATGTGCCGCGCGCCGACATGGATATGGCGCTGTTGACGCCAACCGACCGCACCTCTACCTGCCCATGGAAAGGTCAGGCCAGCTACTTTTCGGTCGGTGGGCAGGCGAATGTGGTTTGGTCGTATGAAAAGCCGATCGACGCCGTAGCCGCCATCGCGAGCCATCTGGCGTTTTATCCGGCGGTGACGGTGGAGCAGGTTTAGGCCGGTTTTCAGGCCTGCGCCTTAGAGCCTGATGTGGAAAAGTGGCATCCGCTTTTCCGCAACACTCTCGCGATCCCTGAGAATTCAGCGCAGGAGGATGTTTCGATCAAACCTCATCCTGCGCTAGCCTCGGCGGCGACTTTGCGGATCCGGTCGACCATCGACCGCAATCCGTTGGACCGCTGCGCCGACAGATGGTCATTCAGGCCAAGCCGGGCGAGTTCGGCCCTCGCATCAACCTTCAGCACATCGGCCAGCGGCAGGCCGGCATAAAGCCTGTGCAGAATAGCAATCAGGCCGCGCACGATCATCGCATCGGAATCGCCCTGAAACCCAAAGGTGCCATGGTCCAGCATTGGCCGAAGCCAGACCTGACTGGCGCAGCCCTGCACCTTGAGGGCTGGCACTTTGAAGCTGTCGTCCAATGCGGGCATCGCGCGGCCCAGGTCGATCACATGGCGATAGCGCTCTTCCCAATCCCCGAGGAATTCGAACGTGTCGGCAAGCTCTTCAAAAGCGGGCGTGGCCATCGGCATCTCCTTGAGGTTCAGGTAGTCTTGCCACTGCCAAAGGTAAAGGTGCGGCTTTTCAAAAGCACCACTTTGGGGTAGCCAAGGCAGGCAAGCGAGGGGCATCAATGAAGCGCGCATGGGTTTTGGTGACGGTTCTGGCGCTGTCAGGCTGCGGTTTTGGCCAGTCGCGGTTCAATCCGTTCAACTGGTTCGGGCCACCGCGCGCGGGCCTGCCGGTCTCGATCTACACCGCGCCGGTTGATCCGCGCGGGTTGGTGGCCACCGTGCTGACCCTGAAGGTGGAGCCTTATCCCGGCGGTGCCATCGTCCGCGCCACCGGCCTGCCGCCGACCCAAGGCTACTGGGCCGCCGCACTGGTCTTGCAGCCCGATGACGGCAAGGGGCATCTGGTCTACCAATTCCGGATTTCCCAGCCCAAAACCCCGGCACCGGCGGGCAGCCAACCGTCGCGTCAGGTGACCGTGGCCGCGAATGCGACCGAGTTCCAGTTGCAGGACATCACGTCGATTGAGGTGCAAGGTGCGGGCAACGCGCTCAGTGCGCACCGCTAGACCAGGATGACGTTTGATAGAAACATCATCATGCTCAGGATTCTCGGTGGTCGCGTGATTAGTGAGAAAAACCGGATTCCACTTTTCCTCATCACGCTCTAGGCACTTTTCGGCTTCATCTGGGTGGAAATACTCCGCAGGGGGGTCTGGGGGGACGCGAAGTCCCTCCAGCCGGGTCCGCAGAGCGCTACAGCCGCACCACCCGCACTTCGTGGCCCTTGGCGGTCAGGGCAATCTCGCCCCGACACAGGCGCAGGGCGTCATCGCCAAACGCTTCGGCGCGCCAGCCCGACAGCGTGTCCACCTCACGCTGACCGGCGGCAATCGCGTCAAGGTCGATCGAGGAGGCGATCAGGCGGGCGGCCACACCCAGGCTTTCGGATTTGGCCTTCAGGAGCACGCGCAGCAGGTCGGCCAGTGCGGGATTGACCTGCAACTGTTCCCGGCTGAGGTCAGGTTTGGGCAGATCGTCCGGCTTCATCTCCATCGCGGTTTTGATGGCGGCAAGGATGCCGTCGGCGATGTCCGGCTTGCGGCCTTCGCGCATCAAGAGGCGCGAGCGGCCGAGTTCCTCAGCACTGGTCGGCCGGGTCGAGGCCAGTTCCAACAGCGCATCGTCCTTCATCACCCGTGCGCGGGGGATGTTGTGGCTTTGGCAATAGGTCTCGCGGAACCGCGCCAGTTCCTTGACCACGGCCAAGAAGCGGCCAGATGTGGTGCGGGTCTTGATACGCAGCCAGGCTTCTTCAGGACGGGTGGTGTAGGTTTCGGGGTCGAGCAGGACGCCCAGTTCTTCGGCCACCCAGGCCTGCCGGTTGGTTTTGGCAATCTGGGCTGCCAGAAATTCATAAATCACCCGCAGATGGGTCACATCGGCCACCGCATATTCGGCCTGCGCCTGGGTCAGGGGCCTGCGCGACCAATCGGTGAAGCGCGAGGTTTTGTCGAGGTCGGCCTTGGCGATTTTCTTGACCAGCGTCTCATAGCCGACCTGTTCGCCAAAACCGCAGACCATGGCCGCAATCTGGGTGTCAAAGAGGGGGATCGGGAAGGCATTGCCCTCGACAAAGAAAATCTCAAGGTCTTGCCGGGCGGCGTGGAACACTTTCACGGTGCCGGGGTGGCGGAACAGGTCATAGAGCGGTTCCAGCGACATATGGACGCCCTCGATCGGGTCGACCAGCACCGCGTCGCCGTCTTTGCCGGGCAGGGCCATCTGGATCAGGCAAAGCTTGGACCAGAAGGTGCGTTCGCGCAAGAATTCGGTGTCGATGGTGACGTAATCTTGGGTTTTGGCGGCAGCACAGAAGGCGGCGAGGTCTTCGGTCGTGGTGATGGTGCGCATTTGGGGCTTTCGCGTGAGGCACGGGTTTGTCCCGCAATTCCGCTATATTGGGGTGAGGGCGGAATGGAAAGGGGTGCGCTTTGCATCGGCGGCGGAGCGAGGGGTTGCACACCCCTCGCGCTCCCCGTGGGATATTTTTGGACAGAAAATGAGGTTTAGCGGATGCGCTGGCCTTGGGTGTCGAACAGGAGGGCGCGGATGGGGTCGAAGGTGGCGGTCAGGCTTTGGCCGGGGCGAAGGGCGCGGCCATCCTCAACGGCGATGGTCAGGACTTGGGCGCTGGAGCCCTGGCGGGCATAGGCGAAGGTTTCGCCGCCCAGTTGTTCGACGATTTCAATGGTGAGCGACAGGCTGGCGGCCCCGCCGCGTTTGAAGATGTCGGGGCGCAGGCCGAGCATGACTTCGGTGCCGTTCAGGATCTGGCGCCTCAGCGGCGGCAGCGGCAGGGTTTGGCCGGCGAGTTCCGGCAAGGTCAGGTGGCCGGCTTCGACTTTGGCGGTCAGGAAGTTCATCTTGGGCGAGCCGATGAAGCCTGCGACGAACAGGTTGTCGGGGTTGTCATAAACCTCGAGCGGCGTGCCGGTCTGTTCAACCCGGCCTTCGCGCATCACGACGATCTTGTCGGCCAAAGTCATCGCCTCGATCTGGTCGTGGGTCACATAGATGATCGTGGCCTTCAGCTCCTGATGCAGGCGGGCGATTTCGATGCGCATATGGACGCGCAGTTCGGCGTCCAGGTTGGACAAGGGTTCGTCAAACAGAAAGACCTGCGGCTGGCGCACGATGGCGCGGCCAATGGCGACCCGCTGACGTTGGCCACCGGACAGGTCTTTGGGTTTGCGCTCCATCAGGGCACCAAGACCCAGAATCTTGGCGGCGGCGTCAACCCGGCGGGTGATTTCGTCCTTGTTGGCCCCGGCGAATTTCAGGGCGAAGCCCATGTTTTCGCGCACATTCATATGGGGGTAGAGCGCGTAGCTTTGGAACACCATCGCAATGCCGCGCTGACTGGCATCGACATCATTCATCCGACGGCCCCCGATCGACAAATCACCGCCGGTGATATCCTCCAAGCCCGCGATCATCCTGAGCAAGGTGGATTTGCCGCAGCCAGACGGGCCTACGAACACCACGAATTCCTCGGGTAGGATCTCAAGATCAACCCCTTTGATTACCTCGACCGCGCCGTAGGCCTTGCGCAGGGATTTCAGGGTCAAGCCGCTCATGCGTTACTCCGCTGTGATCTGGGTGACGGACACGCCAAGGCGGTCGCTGGTGACGGTGATGGTGATCTCGCCGCGGCCGGTGGCCTGCACCCAGAAGCCGGTCGATCCGGCACGCAAGGGCACAAAGCCGGGGCCGACGCGGCGACCGGCACCGGTGACGGTGATCGAGACCGGTTCGGGAAAGAACGGCAGTTTGTGGCCGGCCTGATCGAGCGCGCGGACCATGACGCGCACGGCGTCGTGCGGGCCGATTTTGCTGGCATCTGGTGCGACTTGCAGCGTGGTGGCGACCGGGTCAGACACGTAGCTGAGGTGGGCGACCGGCGTGCCGTTGATCAGGCCGGTGACGCTGGCCGCCTCCCACGACATGCCCCACAGGCCCAATTCGTCCTTGGTGAAATGGCGGTGGTCGAGGATCACCGGCGGGTGCGGCAGATGCGGAAACCGCTGCCGATCCGGGCCGATGCGTTTGGGCGGCTGGCTGCCGTAGCGCAGTTCGACCTCGTCGCAGTTGGTCAGGATGATCAGCGGCAACACACCGCCGATGTTACGCTCGCCCCGCGCCCAGAAGGTGACCGGCTGCAGGATCGGACCGTCGCTCGGGTCCGACTGGCTGGCATAGGCGTAGGCCGCGAATTTCGGCTCGCGGAACATGTCCATCACACCATGGTGGCACAGGCGGTCACCCGAGCCAAAATCCTTGTGGGTGTTATAGTCAAACGCGCACCAGCCGATGGCACCGGCAATCTGCGGGTCGCCGTACATCGCGTTCAGAACATCAAGGTGGCGGGTGACGTGTTCGGCCTGGCGCTGTTCCTGATCATGCGATTTGGTCGGGTACATATGGCCGCCGAATTCGGTGATCATATAGGGGACCAATTTGGGCAGCCCGGTGACTTCCTGCTGGGGGCGCAAGGGCGTGCGCGGGCGGTTGCCGCCGTGTTCCTCATTGCCCAAGATGAAGTCGTTCATCGTGTAGACGTCTTCGAGAAGTTCGCTGTCGGTGATGTAACGGACACCTCCGGTCGGACGGGTCACATCAAGTTCGTGCGCCAAGCGGTTGGTTTCAAGGTAGAAATCGTGATTGTCCTGGCTTTCGTTGATCCGGACGCCCCAGATCACGATCGAGGGGTGGTTCCAGTCGCGGGTGATCATCCGGCGGACGTTTTGGACCGCACAGGCCTGCCAGGCTTGGTCGCCGATGTGCTGCCAGCCGGGGATTTCCTCGAACACCATGAGGCCCAGTTCATCGCAGCGGTTCAGAAAATGGGAGCTTTGCGGGTAGTGCGAGGTGCGGACCATGTTGACGCGCAGTTCGTGTTTCAGAATTTCCGCATCGCGTTCCTGGGCGGCTTTGCCCAAGGCGTAGCCGATATAGGGGAAGCTTTGGTGGCGGT
>JAYTQA010000349.1:0-3098 GCA_043746955.1 bacterium
TGTCATCACCTAATTCACCGATGTTCATTGGGAGTCTAACGGACTTCTGGATATGAACCGCAACCCCCGGGTGTTCCACGACCGCTTTGCCGAGATCAACGCCGATGTGGTGATCGTGCCGAAGGTTGCGCGGTATTCGGGCACGGCGGGTGAGGCTTGGGGCTTTGACGTGGCGGTTGCCAGCGGCGGTTCGGCCTTGGGTGCCGGACGTTTGCGCTGGACGGCCAGTGGTCTGACCGGCGAGATTGGGTTTGGCGGTGCCGCAGCCCTGACCACGACAGACTGTGGTCGGGTGGCTATGCAACTGCCCAAGGTCGCCAAAAACCAGATGCTGACCGTCACGCTGGAACTGGTTTTGGCCGGCAAGACAGTGCAGCGCAATCAGGTCGATATCGCGCTTTTTGTGCCGCGAAAGCCGAAAAACCCCCTCAAAATCGCCAGCACTGATCGCGCACTGGCGGCGCGCGCCTTGGCATTGGGCTATGAGATCGTGGGGCAAGACCAAGCCGATGTTACCTTGACCCACGCGCTGAGCGAGGCGGATATCCGCCGGATGCAGGCGGGCGCGCGCTATCTGGTGCTGGCCGATGGCACCGTTAAAACCAAGGGAAATCTGCGGGTTGAGGGTAGGGGGCGCGAACAGCCGTTTATTCCGGTGGTCGATGCGACACCCGGCATTCCGGTCGGGCCAATCTTTCCCTTGCCCAACATCACGCTGATGGCGCGGCATGGCTCGATGTGGCGGGGCGACTGGATCGCGGGGTTCAGTTGGATCCGGCGCGAGGCCGCTTTTGCCGATTTGCCGGGTGGGCCGATGCTGGATTTGGCTTACTCAGGTGTGGTGCCGCGCCATGTGATGGGCGGCTTTGCCGGCTGGGAATTTGGCGGGCCGGTGATCGCGGGGCTTGTGGTAGGATGGGTGCATAAGCCGGTCGCTTTGATCGGCCAAAGGCGGGTCGGGCAGGGCGGACTGGTCGCCTCGACTTTCCGGCTGACCGGGAGCGATGACCCGGTGGCGGATGCGCTGCTGGATCGGTTGATCGCCACGGCGCAGGCCATGGCGGTAGACCTTTGATATTCTTCATGTATCAAGATAGCGGATACATATCGTAGAATCTGTTGACAGCCGCGCCTGGTCTTTCATAGGCTGGCCACACAACAAGAAGACGGGCCCCGGCATCGGGGTCGCCCCCATCACGGGGTACTATCCGACCATACTGCGGGCGCCCGCAGACGGCGGAGGAGGTTTGGCGCGGAAGCAAATGCTTCATTCGAGGGAGGATACTCGTGAAACTATCAATCAAGGCGGCGCTTCTCGCTGCCGTTATGTTTGCGACGGGTGCGCAAGCCAAGGAAACCGTGGTCTGGTGGGATTTTCTCGGCGGCGGTGACGGCGTCCGGATGAAGAAGCTGCTCGAAGACTTCAACACCGAACACAAAGACAAAATCGAGATTCAGGCGACCACGCTGGAATGGGGCACCTCGTTCTACACCAAGGTGCAGACAGCGGCGGCGGTCGGCGAAGGCCCGGATGTGATGACCTATCACCTGTCGCGCCTGCCGCTTGGCGTGTCGACCGGCGCGCTGTCGGAAATCTCCGAGGCGGATCTGGCCAGCGTCGGCCTGAAGCCTGCGGATTACGCCCCGGCGGAATGGGCTGCGGCGCACAACGGTGGCAAGCTCTACGCCGTGCCGTTCGATATGCACTCCATCGTGCTGTATTATAACAAGGATATGCTGGACAAGGCCGGTCTGATCGGCGCCGATGGCCTGCCCAAAGGGCTGGACGGCATCGACAACTTCAATGCCGCGATGAAAAAGTTGCAGGCGGGCGGCGCGCAATATGGCGTCTCGATCCATGACGCGGCTGGCGACAGCATGTGGCGGATTTTCTATTCGCTGCTGGGTCAACAGGACGGCGCATTCTTCAAGGACGGCAAGTTCCTTGCGGGGGACAACCTTGACAAGGCCATCAAGGCTTCCACCGTGATTGCCAATTGGGTCAAGGACGGGTTCGCCCCGGCTTCGACCGAATATCCGGCCTCGATTGCGCTCTTCACCGGCGGCAAGGCTGCGATGCACATCAATGGCGTCTGGGAGGTTCCCACGATGACCGACCTCAAGGCCAAGGGCGAGCTGTTCAACTGGGGTGCGATCCCGCTGCCAACTTTCTTCGCGCATCCGGCGACCTGGGCTGACGGCCATTCGTTCGCGATTCCGAACAATGTCGGCAAGCCGATGTCCGCCGAAAAGAAGGCCGCCGTGCTGGAAGTCATCTCCTGGATGAACAAGCATTCGACCTTCTGGGCAACCGCTGGCCACATCCCGGCCTATGTTCCGGCCCGCAGCAATGACGAGTTCAAGAAGATGCAGCCGAACGCCGCCTATGCCAAGCTGGCCGATACGGCCGTGTTTGACCCGGTTTCGGTTCTGGCCGGGGTCGCCTCGCCGGTCTATGACGCGGCTGGCAACTTCCTGATGCCCGCGGTGAATGGCGAGATGGATGCAAAGTCCGCCATGACGCAGATGCGCGATGACCTGCAGGGGCAGGTTCAGTAACAAAACCCGGCCGACCTGTAACCCGGGTCGGCCGAACCTTTTGGGCCAAGGGGGCTTGATGCGCCGCTATCAGCGAACCGAGGTGATCACGGCGGCGGTGCTTTTGGCACCGTTCATTGGGGTTTACGGGCTGCTCTTCGTCTACCCGACCGTGAAAATGGTGCTGATGACCTTCACCAAAGCGCCGTTGATCGGGCCGGGCGCTTGGATCGGATTTTCCAACTACACCACGCTGATAGCCGACCGGCTGTTTGGGGTGGCAGTGTGGAACACGTTTTATTTCGTGGCTTTGTCGGTGATCCCGTCGACCTTGCTGGGGCTGTTGATCGCCATGGGGGTCAACCGGCTGAAAGGTTATTGGCAAAGCGCTGTTCTGGCTGCGTTTTTCGTGCCTTATATCCTGCCGGTGTCGGTTGTTTTCCGGATCTGGGGCTGGATGCTCGACAGTCAATTTGGGATCTTTCAATACCCGATTGCCGCGATTTTCGGCCATAATATCCCGATCTTCCGCACCCTGCCGCTGTTCATGCCAACCGTGG
>JAYTQA010000350.1:0-3089 GCA_043746955.1 bacterium
AGGTCGCGCAGCTGGTCAACCGCCCCGGTCCGCATCCGGGTTTGCGTCACTATCACAGCCGCTATGACCGAGGCTGCCACCAGCCCTAACAACAGCGCCAGATAGCCCACCGGCAGCACCAACCCCTCGGGTGCCGGGTCAAACACGCCGGTCAACAGTTTGACCAGCAGCCAGGCCGTGGCCACGCCTGACACCAGCCCCAGCGCGCAACCGCCCACGATCACCAACCCCGCCTCCGACCACAGGAACGCTCCGAGTTGCGCAGGCTTGGCCCCGATGGCGGTCAGGATGGCAAAGCTGCGCCTGCGGTCGTTGAACCCGAGCGCCAGCATCAATCCCGCAGCCGAGGCTGCCATCAGGACGGCAAACCCCAGCTCGATCCGGGTCAGACTGCCCAGGTTGACCGAGGTGAGGCTGGACCCGATGATCTGGCTGACATGGGCCACGTCCTGCACCTGAAACGCGGGCCACGCCCTGCGCACCACATCCGCCAGCGCCACCGGATCGCCGGCGCTGCGCATCAGCACATATTCAGCGGCGGGGTTGCCGGTCATCTCTGCCACGTAAGCCGCGTTGGCCACCAGGAAGGAATCCTTCGGCGCGGTCGGAAACTCCCGTGTCACGCCGATGAAGGTAAACGGGATGACGTGATAGGCCTTGTCCGCACCGACCAGCCGCAGGTTCAGCGTGTCGCCCAAGGTCAGTTGAAAATCGCTCACCGTCTCGGCCGAAACCAGAACGCCGTCCGGAGTGGCGCCCAGTTTGGCCATGACCGCCGCCGCCGTGCCGGTGGTAAAGAATGCGTCCGACAGACTGGTGACCCGGCCGATGGTTGGGGCATTCACGCCGTACAAGTCCTGCAGGTCGGCACCGACATAGGCAAAGCGGTGCTGCATCGGCTCGGCCACACCACCGGCAAGGGCTGCCAGATCGGCCAGATGCAGGCTCGCCGGGTTGGCAGCCGTGCCAAACACCGCCACATCCGACCCATTGGTCAGGCGGGCGTCGACCAGCGCCTGTGCCTGATAGGTCGCATTGAAAATCGCGGTCGAGGTGCCGAACGAGACCGCCAGCGCGGTCATGGCCACCCCGAGCGTGATCCGCCGGGCTTGGCTGGCCAGCGATGCGGCAACGACCGGGGCCAGCCGCCCGGCCAAGGGTGCCAGCACCCGCGCCAAGGCGCTGGCTTTGCCGCCGATCGCCAGAACGCTCAAACGGACCGCCAAAAGACCGGAGCCGATCCAGAACAGCGCCGGGGCGAGGAAGGCCTTGTAATCGACCGACACCGCCGCCACCCCTTCCGGGGCGAGCACGATTTCATAGCCGGTGCTGGCCGATTGCCAAAAGAACCCGGCGGCCAGCACCAGCAGCCCGACGTCCAGCCGCAGTCTTTGCCACAAGGGCGCAGCTCTGCGGCCAACCGACTGGCGCGCCGCCGTGACGGTTTGCACCCGGCTTTGCCGGTAGGCCGGCAGCAAGAGGGCCAGAACGCCAAGCCCCAGCCCGATGGCTGCGGCGGCAGTGCGGCTTGCGGCCAAAGACACCGCTTGCCCAGAGCCCGGCAGCCCCAGTTTTGCCAAAGCCGCAGCCGCCAAAAGACCACCGGCAACCCCACCAGCACTGACCAGCACCGCCTCGCAGGTCGCAAGGCTCAGGATCCGGCGGGTACTGGCACCGCGGATCCGCAGCAGAGCCTGTTCGGCCTGGCGCTGCCCGGCCCCGCTGGCGGTGATCGCAAGCGTCAGGGCCGCCCCCAGTGCCACCCCCGGCAGGCCAAGGAACAAGAACAGCACCGCCGCATAAAGCGCATCACCGCGTACTGCATCCAGACGGGCCGCGAGCGTGTCGGACACCAGGGCTTGCCCCGAGACCTGCACCTCCAGATTGCGGGCCTGACCGGTGACTTGGGTGTAAGCCGCCGTTGGCTGGACCGGCAGGCTGGCATGGTCGAGCCGGACGTGAAATTGCCGGCGGGTGGTATCGGGGCGCAGGGTGGTCTGGGCGTCAAACAGCCGGTGCCAATCCGCCTCGGGCACAATCAAGACATTGTCTGGCGGCGCTTGCGGGGCGGCTTGGGGCGGAAGACCGACGCCCTGAAAGAAGGCATCCGCGTCGGGCATGTCGATGACACCGGCAACCGTCACCATGACCGGGCTAAGGCCGGGGCGGGTGATGCTGACCGGATCGCCCGGCCCGACATGCAGGTTGGACGCGGTTTGCTGGGCGATCAGGACGCCGTCCAAACTGCCGGCCAGCAGCCGCACCTCCTTGGGAAACGCCGTCAGATACCCCGAGCCCAGCCCCACGACCTTGCCCGGCCCGGTGGTTTGCACCGTGCCGCCGGTTGTGGCCTGCAGCCCATCGATTTTCGCGTAAAACACCGGTTCCAGTGCCGCAACCGGGGCCGCTTTGCGAATGGCTGCGTCGATTGCTGCGGCATCAGCGCCCGGCACAGCCTCGACCTGCCAATCAATCGGCACGGCAGCGGTCGCGCGGGTGGTCATTGATGCCGTGCTGGTGACCAGAAACGCGCCCAGCGAGGCCAAAAGGGCTACTGTCACCGCAATGCCAAACGCCGCACCCAAAAGGCGCATCGGCCGGTGGCGCAGCAGGCCGATGATCCAGAGGTATGTCATGCGGCCACCCCATCGTGCACATCGACCGACAGCTTGCCATGGTCGATCGTCCAGCGCCGCGCCATCTGGGCGGCCACGGCGGGGTCATGGGTGGCCACGACCAATGCCGCGCCCAACTGATCGGCCACCGCGATCACATCGGTCAGAAAGGCGAGCGCAGTGGCGCTGTCCAATTGGCCGGTCGGTTCATCGGCGAGGATCATCCTTGGGCTGACCGACAGCGCGCGCAGCATGGCGATGCGCTGCGCCTGCCCGCCCGAAAGCTCCTCCGGCAGTTTCAGGGCGAGGTCGGCCAGACCAAAGCGCTGCAACAGATCATTGGGCGCAAAGCCTGTGGCGGCGTCGCGCCCGGCCAGCAACAACGGCAAAGCGATGTTGTCGCGCACGGTCAGCGAGGCGAACAGGCTTTGCGCTTGAAACACCGTCTGGACCTTTTGCGGCATCAACTGACCC
>JAYTQA010000351.1:0-3085 GCA_043746955.1 bacterium
AGCGCCCGCGCCCGCTGCTTGATCCCGCGTTCCAGCCGCGCCCATTCGGTATGGGTGAACACGCGGGGGAACATGTCGAACGGGATCAGCCGGTCAGGGTCGCCACCCTCACCATAGACCGCAAAGGTGATCCCGATCCGGCGAAACAACGCCTCCGCCTCGGCCTGTTTCTGGATCCGCAAATCGGCGGGCATGGTCCGCATCCACGCCTCCAGTTGCGCGTAGGGCGCGCGCACGGCGGTATCAAGGTACATCTCGTTGAAGTTTGCGGCCAAGGCTTCGACCTTCCCTGTCTGCTGCCCCCAAATTTGGGCCGGGCTACGCTTCAGTTAAATCCACCCGTTAGGCCAGCGGGAAGGGGATGGCGCGGAAAAACAGCGTTATCTTTTCAATCTGCCTGAATTTAAGGCGCTGGCGCGGCAAGCTTCGCGGCAGATCGGCATGAATTGGCCCAAGTTCTGGAACAAAACAGGATTAAACCCGGCGCGGCTTCGCGCTAGAATGCGCCATGACCGAAGCACCTTTGATCATCGCCACCAAAGCCGGGCTTTACTGCCCTTTGGGCGATTTCCACATTGATCCGATGGGCCGCGTGCCCCGCGCTTTGGTCACCCACGGCCATTCCGACCACGCCGCGCGCGGAATGGGCAGCTATCTTTGCACCCAACAAGCCCTGCCGGTGATTCGCCACCGGCTTGGGCAGATCAACGCCGAAGGCATCGCCTACGCCGAACCGCGCAAGATCGGCGCTGTCACCGTCAGCTTTCACCCCGCAGGCCATGTCCCCGGCTCTGCCCAAATCCGGATCGAGCATCAAGGCCAGGTCTGGGTCGCCTCCGGTGACTACAAAACCGCCCCCGATACGCTTTGCGAGCCGTTTCAGCCGATCCGCTGCCACACGTTCCTCACCGAATGCACCTTCGGCCTGCCGATCTTTCAATGGCAACCCGAGGCTGAGGTAATGGCCGAAATCGCCCGCTGGTGGCAAACCAATGCCGCCACAGGCCGCGCATCGGTCGTATTGGCCTATTCCTTCGGCAAAGCTCAACGGCTGATGAGCGGCCTGCAAAGCGCCGGAAAAAACATAGCCCCGATCTGCACCCACCCGGTGGTCGAAGCCATTACCGCCATCTTGCGCGCCCAAGGCTACAACCTGCCGCCAACCCTGCCGCTCCACCCCGGCACCCCGCCGCCGCCCGGCGCCTTGATCATCGCCACCCCCAACGCCATGGCCTCCGGCTGGGCGCTGAGCCTCGGGCCGCATACCGTGGCCGCCGCCTCCGGCTGGATGGCCCTTGCTGCCCGCAGGAAATCGACCCCGACCGCCTTCACCCTATCCGACCACGCCGACTGGATCGGCCTGAACGCCGCCATCAAAGCGACTGGGGCCACCCAAGTCCTGACAATGCACGGCTACACCCAAGCCTTCAGCCAATGGCTGGCCAGCCACGGCTTGCAATCCGGCGTCATCGCATGATCCGCTTTACAGGCCTGATCGCCCCCGGTGCGCCATCCGCCGACGCCTTCGCAGCCTATGAAGCCGAGGTCGGCCCGAGCGAGGCCGCGGCCGCACGCGCCCTGTTGTCCGGCACCCGCCCCAAACGGATCGCCTCCAGTGACACGCTTCTGGGCTGGGTCGCCAGTGCCACCCACACCCCGGCGTTCCTGATCCAAGCCTGCCTCGCCGCCACCGCCGACAAATCCGAGGTCGCAAGCCTGCTGATGCCGCAAGCCACCGGCTGCCCACCGACCCTCACCGAAACACTTGGACTGCTGCGCGCCGCCCCCCAAATGCCAGACCGGCACAGCGTTGCCGACACATCGCCCGATGCACCTCAAGTCCTAACCGACGCGGACCGCTACCTGACCCTCGCCCGCCGCCTGCCGCCCAAGGCGCGTCTGATCCTGAACCGCCTCGCCACCGGCACCTTCCGGATCAGACTGGCCGCCCCAGTCGCCACCCCGCAAACCCCCGGGCTCTGCCTCGCCCTATTGACCCTGCTCGACCCGTCCGGCCCGACCGCCAGCTTCGCTCTGCCCCACGGCAACGGCCTGATCCCGCTGTGCAAACTGCCGCTCACCCTGCCGGAGACCGCCGAAATCCTGCACTGGGCCCGCAGCCACACCACCAACCGCTTCGGCCCCTTACGCGAACTTGCGCCCGCCCTCATCTTCGAGATCACCTTCCAAGGCACCACCCCCAACCCCCGCCGCAAATCCGGGCTAGACCTTGTGGCGCCAAAACTGACCCACTGGCACCGAAGCCTGACGCCGGACCGCGCGACAAACCTTGCAACACTCCTGGACCTGCAACGCTGACGCCCGCTTGGCCTTCCGGTCGGTCAATATCCTAAAGCGGTTTGCGTTTGACAAAAATCAAACAACCACCTTAGGCCTTTGTTTTTGAGCGCATTTCATCTGAAAACCGCTTCACACTTTTTGGAATGCGCTTTAGGGTCCACAGCAGGTCGCACCGCTGCAGGCAAGTCGCTGCCCGGTGGGGTTAGCTGAAACCGCCCAGCTTTTTTGCGCAAAGCGCAGTTCCAAATCCGCCCCGGCCCCCCTACATAGGTCCAAACGCCCCATGAGGTTGCCATGCCCACCCAACGCCCGCTCTACGACGCCAACACCGCCGGCTCTGCCCCCTTCGGTCCCTTGCCCGACTGGGATCTGACCGACCTTTACCCAAGCCCGGACAGCCCGGAATTTCAGCGCGACCTCAACTGGCTCAAGCAGTCCTGCGCCGGGTTCGCTGACAGCTATCAGGGCAAACTCGCCACCCTCTCCGCCGATGCCCTGCTCGATTGCGTGCAATCCTACGAGCGGATCGAGACCACCAGCGGCCGCGTCATGTCTTACGCGGGCCTGCGCTACTACCAGAATACGCTGGATTCCGACCGCGCCAAATTCATGGCCGATGCCGAGGGCCAAATCACCGACTTCACCGCCGCTCTGGTGTTTTTCGGCCTTGAATTCAACCGCTTGGAAGACGACCACCTTGCGGGACTGCTGGCGGAAAACGCCGCCCTCGCCCGCTATAAACCGGTGTTCGACCGCTTGCGCGCCATGCGCCCGCACCAGTTGT
>JAYTQA010000352.1:0-8205 GCA_043746955.1 bacterium
AGGTCGCGCGGCTTGAAAGCGGTCGAGGCGATCCAGTAGATCGGCGTGAGCATGACGATCAGGGCCACGATCACCGCAGTGATTGCCGCCCGGTGCACGAATACCTCGCCCTTGGTTTTGATCTCGGCCATTTCAGCGCGCCTTCGCTTTATTCAGGTACTTCACGTAGATGTTGGTAATGACGATGACCATGATCAGGACGATATAAGCCAGGGCCGAGGACTTGCCGGTCTGCCATTCCTGGAACGCCATCTTGTAGAGCCGGATCGAGACCAGTTCGGTCGTGGGCTGCGAGGACAGGATGTAGGCGTGGTCGAAGGTCTTGAACGCCTCCATCGTGCGGAAAATGATCGCAATCATCAGGATCGGCGACACCAGCGGCAGCGTGATCCGCAAGAAGGTGTAGAAGGTTCCCGCCCGGTCGATCTCGGCTGCCTCGTAAAGGTGCTTGGGCACTGCCGAAAGTCCGGCCAGCGACAGCAGCATGACGAACGGCGACCACATCCAGATATCGACGATGGCGACGGCATAAAGCGCCACATCGGGGTTGGCGAGCCATCCGAATTTTCCCAGGCCCAGGAAGGAGTTGATGATTCCGAAGTTCGGGTCGTACAGCAGCTTCCAGAACAGACCGACCACCGCCGGAGACAGCATCATCGGCAGCAGCAGCAGGGTCGATATCAGCCCCTTGAACGGGAATGTCCGGTTGAGCAGCAACGCCAGCCCGAAGCCCACCACGACCTGGCCCGAGACCGAGATCAGCACGTATTTCGCGGTGATCGTGAAATTCCGCCAGATGATCGGGTCGCCCAACAGCTGACGATAGTTTTCCAGACCGATCCAGTTTGCCGGCACCGAGGTCGAGGCGCGAAAATCGGTAAACGACGTCCAGAGCGAATAGAGCAGGGGAAAGACGTTGAAGATGATCAGAAAGGCGATCGTCGGGATGATGAAGAGGTTGCGGATCGTCAGGTCGGAAAATCCGCGTGCCGCCGCACGGCTGTCTGGCCTGAGCCTGGTCACGATTTCGGTCACGGTGTTTGCTCCTGCCCCGGGTCGGTTTGGCGGGAGCGCGCCTGCGCTCCCGCCGAGAGGATCGGGTCAGCCTATTTGGTCCGGCCGTACTTCTTGAAGGTTGCAGCCCAGTCGGCCGCAGTCGCGTCGAGCGCTTCTTTCGCCGTGCCGGTCCCGCCGACAATGAACGGGTAGAGATGCTGGTTCAACTGGGTCAGAAGTTCGGCATATTCCGGAACCGCCCAGAAGTCCTTGACCATGAACATGGTCTGATAGAACGCCTCATTGTAGGGCGTTGCCTTGCGGAACTCGTCAGACTTCAGAACTGCTGCCGAAGCTGTATAGCCGCCCAGTTCCGCCCAACGCTTCTGCGTGCTGTCCTTGATGAACCATTCGAGGAACTTGTAGTCTTCGTCGATGTTCTTCGAGTAAGACACGATCGAGACGCCCTGACCGCCCAAAGCGGCGAACTGGTCGCCACCGGGGCCCGCCGGGTTGGCGAAAAAGCCGGTGTCTTTCGCGTGCGGATTGGTCGCCGGGTTCGCAAGCGCCGGGAAGAACGCGAAGAAGTTCAACGACATCGCGACCAGGCCTGCCGTCATCGCCTGATTGTCCTCGGCGAAGAAGGTCTTGGACCAGCCGGGCGGCGTGAACGAGAACAGCTTCTTGTAATTCTCCAGGGCTGCCACGGCTTTGTCCGAGTTCAGGATGCCGTCAACCTTGTAGGACTTGTAGTCGCCCAGGTCGGCACCATAGGAGAACAGGGCGTTCTCCACGCCCATCGCTAAGGCGTCATAAGAGTTGTCCGAGTAGATGGCTACGCCATACCGGTTCTGGTCGGGGCGGTTGAAGAACTCGGCGATGTCGGTAAGCTGCGCGTAGGTCTTGGGCACCGCCAGATCATAGCCATACTTGGCCTTGAACGCCGCCATTTCCTTCGGATCCTCGAACCAGTCCTTGCGATAGGACCAGCCGGCCGCGTCGGCCTCCATCGGAATTGCCCAGTCCTTGCCGCCATATTCGGCATAGGCCTTCACCGTCGCGGGGGCAAAGACTTTGCCCAGGTCATGTTTCTTGAAGAAATCGGTCAGGTCGACATAGTGACCGCCCTCCGAGCCCGCGCCAAGCCACTGGCTGTCACCGACGACCAAGTCATAGGCCGAACCGTGGGCGTTGAATTCGGTGAACGCCTTGGTCTGGAAATCGGACCAGGGTGTGGTTTCCACGGTCACCTTGACGCCGGTTTCGGCCTCGTATTCGTTGACGAGTTGCTGAAGATAGTTCGACGGATCCCATTCCGCCCAGAAGATCGTCAGTTCTTTGGTCTGGGACATGGCCGGGAGAGCGAAGAGGGCCCCCGTGGCGAGGCCGGCCATTAGCCGCCGGGCAGATTTGTTCATTGTATTTCCTCCATTTGCTGAATTTGCGCGGAACATTCGGCATTGGGATTGCAGGGTGCCCCAGCCTGTCTTCTTGACTTGTTTTACCTTCCCACGACTGAGCATTTGTATTGGATAATTTCCAAAGCTGTCAACCAGTTGTTTACCGACATGCTCCGCGACTTCGGCGAATAGGAATCTGATGGCGCGGGCCTGACGCATTACGCGGGCAGCGAGCTTGATTTGCTTGCGCTGGCAGCGGGTCAGTGACACGTCAGCTGTGGCCTAGGGTGGCACAGTGCCCCGTGCGAAGGTCGTCAGGTTTTCAACCAGAGCGTGCATCTGCGGTCGGAATATGAGCCGCGCTTTAGAACCCGCGCGCGCGGGTGCCGTGGGCCCTGCGCAAAGGTCAAAACCACAGCGCGCAGTCCCATCCAGTCTGCGCTGGCCCTGAGCCATCGGCGTTGCGGTGACCAAAGTCGTCAAATGCACCAGATCCTCCCCAAGACGGTACACCACAACAGTATAACTTAAATCAGCGAAATTTTTCTTTTTTTTGGCCATTTTGGCCATCGTCAGAAATTTACTTCTTCGGAAAACGACACTTAAAGCAGAACATACCGTGAATATGAGCGCGGCTCGCTGGATTGCTGCACCGGCTCGGTTGCACAAATCAGCTTGAGGTTGCGTTTCGCCTGAGGCTGGACCGAAGTATCCTGCGGGCTGGGTGATCGGAGGTCCGGGCGCGGTGAAGCGGTGCAGGATCGCGGCGCGGATGGGAAGCTTGGCGCACGGGCGGTCGAAGGCGCGGGCGCGGACCGGTTCGTTCAAGAGTGGGAAGCCGTCCAGCCACGCGCCGGGAAAACATCCCCCGGAAGGTTTTCTGGCCCGGCCCCTATTTCGACGCGGGTTCGCGCGTGGTCGGCACGCCAGCGTCGCCAGATCATGCGCCCGGGGCGGCGGGTGGCGCGCGGGTTGTCGTGGCAGGCTTGGGAACCTGGCCGAACCGCCGCGTGTGCCGCCCGGTTCGGCCCGCCATGGCGGCTCAGGATCAAACCAGATCGACCGCGCGGCCTGCGACCTGGTTCGCCAGTGGGCGCCAACCAAGGGTGCCTGCATGGTGCGACGGCGCGTCCGTTCGTCGTCCGGTAGACGGCGGGCTTCGGTTTGCGCAGCCATCCAGACCAAACGGCAGGATGTGCAACGGGCATCCGGTCGGATTTGTGCGACCGGGCTGCTCCACCGTGCCGGCCTTGATGTGCTTTTATGACCCGACAATTCGGTCCGTCGTGCTGGCTATTGGATCGGAGGCTTAATAAGCCACGCCATGCGCCGGATTAAGTTAAAAAGTTCCCTGTTGATCATTCCACTGGTCCCCGCCTTGCGGGAAGGGTTCATGGGTCAATTCTCAATGGAAATTGCGCGCCCAATTGATTTACTTCCGGCTGGAAGCAACACGCATCCATCACCCGCATAAAGATGATTACGCGTTCAAGGACGCGTCTTGCGGACCATGGCAAAGGATTTGCCGAACGTGAAGCCATTGCCGAAATCTCTTTCGGGGCGGCGTTGGGACTTGGGGGCGGGGTCAGCCTGGCAACCTGACCTGCATCCTTGGCGACAAACGGGATGCCACGGAAGTGATCGCGGTCGACAACGCGTAAGGCTTCAAGGCGCGAACCCATAGCGAAAACCGCTTCACACTTTTCGGCATGCGCTCTGGATGAAGCGGCCTTGCGCCAAGTGCTTCCGCCAAAGCCTCGGGAGTGGCACGACCGGCTTGGTCTGATCGCAGCTTTGCCGCGCAGTGGGCAAGGGCGGTCAGGCGGTGCCGCCACGGTTCCAGCCCCGCCCCTCGCTGCTGTAAAGCTCATAGCCGGTTTCGGTCACCGCCAGCGTGTCCTCCAGCTTGATGAAGCCGCGCCTTGGGTGCAGCATCGTCGTCTCGATTGACAGGATCATCCCCGCCTCCAGCGGATGTCCGGCATCGACGCCTTCATAGGCGACCGGGTGGTTGGTCATCAGAAACGGCGCCTCATGGGTGATGACGCCCATGCCGTGGGCGAAGAAATCCGTGCAGGTGCGGTTGGGCTGACGGGCCAGCTCCGCCTCGCCCGCAGCAATCAGATCACCGCCCGCTGTCCCGGCACAGACCTTGGCAAAAGCGGCCCGCTGCACCGTCTCGATCTCGGCCAGAAGGTCGATCAGTTCGGCGTCCGGCTCGCCCAGCACGCCCATCCGGCAGATGTCGCCGATATACCCTTTAAGGTTGCCGCCGGAATCGATCGACAGCACATCCCCCTTGGCCCAGACCTGCGCGGACGCCGCGCGGTTGTAGGAAGCCCCCAGCGTCAGCAGGCAATATTCGAACTGCAAGCCCCGTGCCGTCTCCTCGCGCCGCAGCCGGTCGATGATCTGGAATTTGCTGTCGCCCTCGCCCGAGGCGGTAATGGTCGCCCGCATCGCCCCGGCGATCGCCTCGGACGCCTGTTTCAAGAGAGCGCGCTCGGCCGGGGTTTTGACGGCGCGCAGCCGTTCCATCATTCCGGTTGCATCGACCAGGGGGGCGTTGGGGAAGGCGGCCTCCAGCAGCCTGGCGCTGTTAAAGGGCAGGAAGGACGGCTCGATCCCGATGCGGGGCGAGGCTGGGCCGTGGTCCTTCATGTGGCGGATGGCTTCGGTGATGGCATCCACGCTACCCCATGACATCGGCAGGAAATGCGGCGTCCAGAACGGGTGGTTGGCGTGTTCGCCCGCCTCCATCTTGTTGGCCACATAGGCGGTGCGGTCGGGCGCGCCCTTCACATAGACGATCACGGGCAGATAGCGGCTGTGCCCGATGGCATCCATCGCCGAGAAGAAGATGAAGCGGTAACCGCCCAGCAGATAGTGGGTGTTGTGCTTGGAGGTGATGACCAGAACGTCGATCCCGGCCTTTTCCATCAGGTCGTCGAGCTTGGCAAAGCTGTAGGGCAGGGTGCGGGTTGCTTCGGTGTCCACGGGTCAGCCCTTTCTGGGGATAAGGCGGAAGTCAGGCAGCGTGCGCAGAACCTCTTCCGGGCCGGTGGGGGAATAGACGACGAAGATCTTCATTTCGACCGCCCCGGTGTTCAGCGTGGCATGGAACCGGCTTTCGGGGATGAACACACAGGTGCCCGGCTGGACTTGTTCGGTATGCGGGGTGCCTGCCGCATCCTCCACCATCTGCGCGCCGGTGCCTTCGAGGATATAGATGATCTCCTCCGCGTCCGGGTGGTTGTGACGGGTGTGGCCCTTGCCGGGAGGAAGGGTGACCACGGCGGCGGAAAACTTCTGCGCCCCGTTCACCTTGGGGCCAAGGACTACCGACAGGTGGCCCCAGTCAAAACCATAGGCATCGACATCGCCGGGAGTGCGGAACAGGTCTTTGACATCGGTCATGGCGTCATCCTTTTGCAACGATCGCCTTGAAGGCGCGGATCTGGTCGGCGATGGCCCGTTCGGCGGGCAGGCGTTCGGCACTGGACGCGCCATAAAAGCCATGGAGCCCGTCAGCGCGCGCCAGCACATAGGCGGCATCGCCGGGCATCGAGATCGGGCCGCCGTGGCACAGAAGGATGATCTCCTTGCGGACCGCGCGGGCGGCGGCGGCAATGGCGTCGATCTCGGTCACGCACTGGTCCAGCGTCTTGGCCGAGGTCGCGCCAATGCTGCCCCCGGTGGTGACACCCATATGGGCTACGATGATATCGGCCCCTGCGCGGGCCATGGCCTTCGCCTCATCCGGGTTGAAGACGTAAGGCGTGGTCAGCAGATCCTGAGCATGGGCCGCGGCGATCATGTCAACCTCAAGCCCGAAGCCCATGCCGGTTTCCTCGAAGCTTTGCCGCATGGTGCCATCAAACAGGCCCACGGTCGGAAAGTTCTGCACACCGGAAAACCCCATCGCCTTCAGTTCGGCCAGGAATTGCGGGATCAGGCAGAACGGGTCGGTGCCGTTCACCCCGGCCAGAACCGGTGTGTGCCGGACCACGGGCAGCACCTCCATCGCCATTTCCTTGACGATCTGGTTGGCATTACCATAGGCCAGAAGCCCTGCGGCCGATCCGCGCCCGGCCATCCGGTACCGGCCGGAGTTGTAGATGATGATCAGGTCGATGCCCCCCCCCTCTTCCGCCTTGGCAGAAAGCCCGGTGCCCGCGCCGCCGCCGATGATCGGCTGGCCTGCGGCGATCATCCGGGTGAAGCGGTCGAGGATGGACTGGCGGGGGATGGCGGGCATTATGGCTCCACAAGGTCAAGGAAGGTGTCGGCCGCGGCTTTGGCGAAGGCCGGGTCGTTGATGTGGCAGGGCAAGAAGATCAGGCGGGCGGCGTCGGCAATCGTCGCACGCAGGGCGGTGAACAGGGCGGTGTCGGCTTCGGGCCACCAGAACGGGCCGCCTTCGACATCCAGAGCGGATATGCCCTTTTCGGGGATCAGAAGGCGCACCGGGCCGGGGCAGCGGTTCAGTTTCTCACCGATCCAGCGGCCCAGTTCAGCGTTTTCATCCGGCGTGGTGCGCATCAGGGTGACGTTCGGATTGTGGTGATAGAACCGCCGGTCGCGGTAACGGTCGGGCACGGTCGCAGGGGCCCAGAAGTTCACCATGTCCAGCGCGCCGACCGAGCCTACCCAAGGCGCGCCGGTGCGGGCCACCACATCCAGCCGGTCGGGCAGGGCTGGCAGGACGCCACCGAACAGCAGGTCGGCAATCTCGGTCGTGGTGATGTCGATCAGGCCAGACAACAGGCCCTGACCCAGAAGCCGCTCCATCGCCCGCCCACCGGTGCCGGTGGCATGGAAAACCAGACAGTCAAACCGGCCGCGCAACTGGCCGGTAATGGCGGTGACGCAGGGCGTGGTGACGCCGAACATCGTCAGGCCAAGCGCAGGCAGATCGGCAAAGGGCGCAAGGGCAGGTGCTGCGACGGCCCCCACCAACGCGTGGGCCGCATTCGACAGGATCACCCGGCTCAGGCGGTTCAGCCCGGCGAGATCGGTGACCGCAGGGATCATCGCGATATCCGAGGTGCCGATAAAGGGCGCGGTATCGCCCGAGGCGAGGGTGGAAACCATCAGCTTGGGCAAACCGTAAGGCAGTTCCGCCATGCCGGCACAGGCGATCGAGGTGCCGCCGCCGCCGCCGACCGCAATGATCCCAGAAATCTCCACGGCATGGACGCGGCACCAAGCGGCAAAGGCGTTGGCCATCGCGGCGATGGCCGCCCCGCGGTCGGTGCCGGCCAGAACGGCATCAGCCCCGTCCGGATGGCACGCGGCGATCTGGCGGGCCGGGATATCGGGCAGAATTGCAGGTGCCCGCGTGCCCAGATCGACGATGACCGCAGGCTGCCCTGCCGCCACGATCAAGTCGCGGAGCCAGGCGATCTCTTCGCCCTTGGTGTCGCAGGTGCCGACGACATGGATCTTTTGCACCGTCAGCCCCCCCTGCGGATCGTCGGTCGGCGGATGCCGCCCCAAGCCGCCGCGCGCCGATTGCTTCCGGATGGGACTATCGGACCGTATTGGGATGGCCACCCAATATCAAGCTGAACTTCCCGCCGATGATGCCGCCCCGACCAAGGGCCCGGCGGCGCGGACCCGGGCGCTGATGGTTTTGACCGCCGCGAGGCTGGGGAGGGTCTTTGATCTGGTCCGGCCGGATGGAAGCCAAGAGCGGTCGGGTCTTTGCGCCCCGCCGCAGGATGACGTTTGATCGAAACATCCTCCTGCGCTGGATACTCACTGGTTGCGTGATTGTTGCGGAAAACCGCGTGCGACTTATCCGCAT
>JAYTQA010000353.1:0-3078 GCA_043746955.1 bacterium
ACCCCTTCTCGCCCACCCCCTAGGCCCCTCTCCAATGTCTAACCCTTCTCGCCCAACCCCTCCGCCCAACCCCTCTGGCCCAACCCTCAGGCCCCATCCCTCAGGCGCCAGCGGCCTTGGTGACCTTGCCCCGCACCTGGTCCCAGGCGTTGGCCTTCAGCACCAGGCCCAGCACCCGGTCCGGGTTGGTCGGCGGCGGCATCTCCACCCCGTCGAGCTTGCGAAAGCCAAACCGCCGGTAATACGGCGCATCGCCGACCAGCAAGACCCGCTCCCAGCCCAGACGTTTGGCCTCGGTCAGGCTTTCATTGATCAGCAGGGCCGCCAACCCCTCGCCCTGATGGGTCGGATGGACCGCCACCGGGCCCAGCAGCAGCACATCCGCGCCGCCGACCTCGACCGGCCAATAGCGGATCGCACCGACCAGCACGCTGTCGGTCCGCAACGTCAGGCACAAAGCCGCAATCGTGGCCACCCCGTCGCGCAACCGGTACGAGGATAAAGCGGTGCGGCCCGGCGAAAAGCACAAGTCATAAAGCGCCTCGACCTCCCACCAATCCGCCTCGGTCTCCTCTTCCAGCTGGTACATCGGGGCAGGGTTTCCTTGCGGGCAGTCATCTGGAAACGCCGGTAACATGTGAAGATGTCAGGATCAAATCCGTTCCGGTCCAGCCCGCCCTGCCACCTGCGCTGCCACCCGCGCCGCGCCCCCAGTTGCCATCCCTGCTGCGCGCCCAGTTGCCACCCGTGCCGCCCACCCGTGCTGCGCCCCGTGCTGGCACCCCAGCTGCGCCCCGCATTACCACCTGAGCTGCCACCCGTGCTGCGCCCCGTGCTGCCACCCTAGCTGCCACCCGCGCTGCCACCCGAGTCGCCACCCGAGACGCTACCCGCGTTACCACCCGCGCTGCCACCCGAGACGCTACCCGCGTTACCACCCGCGCTGCCACCCGCGTTGCCACCCGCGATACCGCTCGTGCTGCCTCCCAAGCGGCCCATCCCGATGGCAATCCAACCCCCCCCGGCTTGCCGGCAAAGTCACAAGGTCACCACCACTTTGGCCGCCGATACCCCCTGCCGGTGCCGGTCAAACCCAAGCTGAATCGCCGCCAGCCCATGGCCTACCACCATCGGCTCCGGTGCCGGAACCAAGCTTCCCGCCTGCAAAGCCTGCGGCAGAAACCCGTCATAGATCACCCGGGCAAGGTCGGTACCCGCCAGAGCCGTGCCGTAAATCATGCGGAGCTTGACGCCGCGCCGCCGGGCGTTCAGCCAGATTGCCCCGCCGCCCGTCACCAGCATCGGCAGCACCCGCGTCAGCACGGAGCCTAACCCTGGCCGGCCCGGCAAGCGGTCAAGGTCAAGCGGAAAAGTCGCCAGCGCCACCTGCCGCTTGCCCTTGCTCTGGCCCAGAACCGTGATGCAGGCTGCAGCCGAGCCTTGGCCCATCGCCAGCGCGCCCGCGACCTCCGCCCCGCTCAGCGCGCGGACACAATCGCGCAGAACGGTCGGGCTGGCATGGTCGAACACTTCCGCCGCCCCCAAACGCTGCACAAGGTCAAAGTTGCGCGGCGAGGCGGTCGTGACCACCCGGTACCCGGCGGCCTTGGCCAGTTGAATGGCATTGCAGCCAACGCTGGTCGACCCGCCCCAGATCAGCACCGTCTGGGCTTGATCCAACGGGCTGGCAGAGGGCAGGCTCAGCCCCAGCTGATCCGCGCCAAACAACCCGCTCGCCGCCGTTGACAGGCCGAGCGGCAGCACACAGGCCGCCTCAAACCGCATGCTGTCCGGGATGGCCGAGGCCATGTTGGCCTGTACCACGCTATAAAGCTGAAACGCCGCTTCCGCAGCCCTATTGCGCGGTTTGTCCATGCCGGTTGCGGTCCCCAGCACCCGCTGGCCCGGTTTGAACCGCGTGACACCGGGGCCCACCGCTACCACCTCACCCGCCAGATCATAGCCGAAGATGAACGGATATTTGATCCAGCCAAACATCAGGTTGCCGGTCTGCTGCTTGTAGCGGTCGACCGGATTGACCGCGACCGCCCGGTTGCGCACCACAATCTGCCCCGGTCCGGGCTCGGTATAAGGTGCGTCCCCGACCGTCAGCCGCGCAAACGGCGCCTTGGCCCAAGCCGCTTGATTCTGTGTCATGGCAACCCTCCTGTCGCACATAAGCCTATCCCAAGTGGTGATCGGTTGCATTGACCGGCCCAAACCGTGATCGTCAGGTTGTCAGACTAGCTGGTCAGGGAATTGAGATCGTTGCCTTGACTGGCCCTAACCGTAATCGTCAGGTTTCTCGCGTAGGGGTTTTGGGGTTCAGCGGCGTGGCAATGCGACAAAACAAGGCGTTAGCGGTTCAGGCGATTCTGTCCACCGCGGCAACCTTCCAACCCCAACCACCAAACCAAAGGCCAGCCCAGCGTGCACCACCCGGTTTCAGACCCCGCAAAACCGAACCGGCCCGAGGCTATCCGTGCCACCGCCACCGATCCGCTTGCCGCCACACCCAACGCCGCCGCCTTTGCCTTTCCCAGTTACGCCCCGCCACCTTCCCTTCTCCCTTCCCCCGACCCACCGCCTCGCCACCCTCCCTCCCCCCGACCCGCTTGCTCCCACACCAACCGCCGCCTCTTTTGCCGTCCCCGGCTACCCGCCGCCCCGCCACCCTCACCCCGCCCCTGACCCGCTACATCCCCACCTTGCACCCCTCCAGCACAGTCCCCCGGAAAGCCCCGATGTTCTACCAACCCGCCCAAGGCCACGGCCTGCCGCACTCGCCGCTTCTCGCCATCGTAGCCCCGCGCCCGATCGGCTGGATTTCCACCCGCAGCGCTGCCGGCGACAACCTCGCCCCGTATTCCTTCTTCAACATGGTGGCCTATGACCCGCCGCAGGTGATCTTCGCCTGCGACCGCAAGGACACTCTGCGCAACATCGAGGAGACCCAAGTTTTCGCCACCAACATGGTGCCCGAGCCGCTCTGGCATCAGATGAACCAGACCTCCGCCCGCCTGCCGCGCGGCACCGATGAATTCAGCCACGCCGGGGTCGAAAAGTCCGAGTGTACCA
>JAYTQA010000354.1:0-3078 GCA_043746955.1 bacterium
GAAGCCCGCTCTCGACGAGCTCAAGCTGACGTGTTCGGCCGGGCACTGGTGCCGGGTGAGGTGTCACCCCAACATTGACAAGTGCACCGGGCCGCGTGGGCCACAGGGTGCCGAAATTGCCAACGGAGGCAACAAAATGAAATCTACCGCACTCTTGACGATCCTCTTCCTCGGAGCCCCGATAGCCGCGATGGCCGGTGGCATGGCGGCGCCAGTGGCCGAACCGCCGGTGTCAGCGCCTGCGCCGGTGATCCCGGTTGTGCAGTCTGGCGACTGGACCGGGTTTTATTCCGGCGTGTCACTCGGCTATGGCAAATCCTACACCAAGGGCATCCAACAGGATGGCACAATGCACATCGGGGGTTTGAACCTCGGCTACCGCTATGACATGGGCAAAGTCGTCGTTGGTGGCGAACTGAGCTTTGACAAGGACAACATCAACGTCGGCGCAGGCAGCCGAACGATCAACAACACGACCGCGCTGAAACTGATTGTCGGCACCGATCTGGGCCGCACCTTGGTCTATGGCACGGTGGGCGCTGCACGGGCGGATGCCACTTTGGCGGGCGTCAAAGCCTCTGACACCGGGTACACGGTCGGGATCGGGGCGGATTATGCGCTGACCAAGCAATTTACCATCGGTGGCGAGCTTTCGACCAACCGCTACAACAATTTCAACGGCAGCGGGGTGACGCTTAAGGACACCGCAGTGGCGATGAAAGTCGGCTTCAGGTTCTGACCCTGCCGGCCCCCAAGCAGGGCTGGTTGGGCTAAACCCGGGATGGGGAAACCCCGCGAGGTCTTGAAAAAGGCTGCGGGGTTTCCCAGATCAAGTCGGCCGGATGCCAGTAGGGTTCGGCGGAACCGCCCGTCCGACAGGAGGGCTTATCTGTATCGCTCCAAGGAGGATGCCATGCAAACCTTTGATCTTGCGCCCCTATACCGTGCGACCGTCGGCTATGACCGGATCGCTGATCTGATGGGCCGCGTGCTGAGCGCGGATGTGACCCAGCCGACTTATCCGCCCTATAACATCGAAAAGACCGCCGAGGATGCCTACCGGATTTCCATCGCCGTCGCAGGCTTTTCGCCGGACGAATTGACGGTCGAGGTCAAGGATGGCGGGCTTTTGGTGTCGGCCAAGCGCGTGGCTGACGAAACCCAGAAAACCTATCTGCATCGCGGCATTGCCACCCGCACCTTTGAACGCCGCTTTGCGCTGGCCGATCATGTGCGCGTGACCGGTGCTGCCCATGAAAACGGCATGCTCCACATTGATCTGGTGCGCGAGACGCCGCAGGCGCTGAAACCCCGCCGGATCGAGATTGGCCGGGCGGGTGATGTGCAGGCGCTGGAAGCCAAGGTTGCCTAAGTTCGGAATGGCCGGGGGGATTTGCTTCCCTCCGGCATTTTTTCGCTTGGACCGATGGACGCCCCTTGGTGAGTTCTTCGTCTTCGAATGATCTCGCCCCACTTGTCATCACCGGCGGCCTGCTGGAATTTCAATCGACCTTGGGCGCAGAATGCCGATGCCATTTCGGCCAGGAAAAACGCCAGACGCTTTTCAGTTTGGCGACGTATTGGTGCGAGTCCTTGGTGACGAAACGCGCATAGTATTCGTCTTCGCTTTTGGGTTTGGGAAACAGCTTGCCTTGGTCGCGTGACAGGATCGAGGTTGTGGACAACATGGCGCATCTCCTCTTGGGATTGGTCCGTGGTGGACCGGTTCATGAGGTCAGGATGCCGCGATGGGGCGCTTTATGTCCTGTGGCGGCGGATCAATCGGTGTGAATTGTTCCAAAGCCGGATCAAACCCGGCGCGTTATTCCGCCATCCCGGCCAGCCGCAGCCCGTCCAGAATGGTTGCGCAGCGGCTTAAGTCCCTTTGCGGTTGTCCCGCCCAGATGCTCGCGATGCTGACCCCCGGTGCGAGTTTGCGGAACTGGTCGAGAAACTTTCGAGCTTCGCCCATCCGGCCCAGCTGGGCATTGGCCGCGATCAGCATCCAGTAGGTGCAGTGATTATTCGGCCTCAGCGTCAATGAGCGGGTCGCCCAAACGAGGGCTTCCTGAAAGTCCCCGAGGACCATCTGACAATGCGCGATACCAGTCAGCGAGATATGCGCCCCGGGATCGCGGGGACTTAGCCGGATTGCCCGGTGAAAAAAGGCCAGCGAGTCCGCGATATTGCCGCCATGCAGATGCGCGATGCCCGCCCGGCTGACAACCAGCAGGTCGTTAGGGTTGGCTTCAACCGCTGACACGATGGCCGCCATCGCCCAATCATAGTCCTTGGTTTTGTGGAGCAAGGCCATGCTGCAATGGGCAATCACCGTGGCATCCCCCGCCGCACGCTCAAGGCCGCGACGCGCCAGCGCGGCGCATTGCTGCCTGTCGTTGGGGCTGATCGGCGGATAGGCCACCGTACCGCGATGGCCGATCGCAAAAGCGGCAAGGGCCAGGAATACCGGATTGTCCGGCTCCAGCACCAATGCCCCGGTCAACAGCGCAAAGGCTTCCGCATTGTCCTCGGCAGTCTCCATCGAAAGCTTTGGCAGCGCCCGCAGATAAAGGTCATAGGCCGCAATGCTGCCCGGCCGTTCGCGGCGCGAGCGCTCAAGTTCAGCCTGCTGGATATGCGGCTCGACCACGGACGCCACGCTTTCGGTGATGCGGTCCTGAAAGTCGAACACGTCGCCGACCGTGCCGTCGAAATGCTCGGCCCAGATATGCTGGCCGTTATCGCATTCGACCAGCTGCGCCGAGATCCGCAGCCGGTCACCGGCGCGGCGGATGCTGCCTTCCAGCACATAGCGCACCCCAAGATCGTGGCCGACCTGGCGGACGTCGACGGCCTTGCCCTTGTAGGTAAAGCTGGAATTGCGCGCGATGACGGCGAAGGATTTGAAACGCGACAGGGCGGTGATGATATCCTCGACCACGCCATCGGCAAAGTAATCCTGCGCCGGGTCGCCGCTGAGATTGGCGAAAGGCAGAACGGCAAGGGCGGGCCGTGGGGTGTCAGAGGCCGCCGCAACCGGTATTTGCGGCAGGACCAACCGATACCCCACGCGCGGCA
>JAYTQA010000355.1:0-3075 GCA_043746955.1 bacterium
GTAAGACCGAGCCAGACCAGACCGAGCAGGTCGATAGCATCACCTGCGGTTCGGATCTGATCTGCATCCTGATCCGACACCGCAACGCCGAAGTCGGTAATGTCCTGGGAGGCTTGGCGCAGGGTGGCAGAGTCGATCCGGCTGAAGGCAAGGGCAGCCTTGTCTCCGAACAGCGCCGAGGCCACAGCCGCCCGCTCGGCCGGGGGCACGAATTTTGTCAGGGCATCTTGAATGGCCACGATGCGCTCGTCGAGCGGCAGGGCCTGAAGATCCGTGGCCGTCAGATGCAATCGCTGCAAAGCTGCCACCGCCGTGCCGGTGCCGCCTGCTGCATCCGACAGCTTCAGGGTCAGTTTCTTGGTGGCGGCCGCGATCTCCTCCATCGAGACCCCGGCCAGATCGCCGGCGAAGGTCAGCACCTGAATGCTGCGGGTCGTCGTGCCCAGCGATTGTGCCAGATTGGCCTGTGCGTCGATGGTCTCCAACCCCGACCGGATCATGGCGATCCCTGCTGCAGCCGCAGCCGCGACGGCCACCGCAGCTGCGATCTTCACCCGGGTGGAAAATGCCGCCAGCCTGGCATTGGCAATCTCGGCCTCCTTTGACATGCGGCCAAAGCCCTTGACCCCGGCATCGCCGACACCTTCCAGTTCGGCGCGCACTTGTTTGCCGCCGACCGCCGCCAGCCGCACAGAAACGCGCTTTTCAGCCATTGTCGGCTCCAATCTTCTCATTGATGCGGCGGACCATTACCGCCTCCAGTTCCGGCAGCAGTTCGGCCACAACCATGGGGTTGAGGCCCAGCGCATGCGCGAGCGCCAGAGCCGCGCCCATGTCCCAGCCCAGAACCGCCTTGCCCGCCACCCGCATCTGGCCACCAAGACGGCCGACCAGATCCCAAACCTGCCAGCCGTCGTGGCTCAGCGGCTGGTTCAATCGCGCTGGGCAGTCTTGGCACTGCGTTTCACAGGCCTGGCAGTAGCCGTCGCCCCCGCTGAAGTGCCAGTCGGCGAGGGCGCAGAGCCGTTTTTTTCGGCGTCCAGCAGCATGCCCCGACTGACATACAGCAGGTTGAACGCCTCGAAGATCGGCCAGAGTGACAGCAGGGCATCGATGCCTTCCGGGCTGACGGCGATGGCTGTGCCGTCTGCGTCGCCCACGCCCTCCCAATCGACGATTACCCTGCGGGCGAGGGCTGCGGCAAAGACCGCCGCCCTTGTGTCGTTGCTAGAATCGGCGTCCAGCGATTGCACCGCTGGATCAGAGCGGGTGGCCACCATCAGGGCCGTGGTCAGCGGCAAAAGCTGCAACCGCACGCCGTGACCAAGGTCGAGCCATTGCAGCTCAGGGGAAAGATTGATCCGGATCATGGGTAACCTGTCATGTTGTTGACCAGCACCACAGTGCACATCCGCGCCGGGCTGGTGGCTAGGGCTGCTTGCCAATCGAAGGATGCCTGCACGCCTTTGGGGCCTTTGATCTCGATGCGCGGACGCGGCAGATAGACCGTGTGGGCGGTCAGCGTCAGACTCTCGCCGCTGCCCAGCGCGTAGCTGAATTCCAAGGCAGCCGCTGTGCCGTTGATGGCTTGGGTCAGCAGCGTGGTGTCGGCAAAGCGCACGTCGATCTTGCCGGTCAGGGCGGCGATGGTGGGATCCGCGCCGTCGATCTTCGCGTCAGATCGGATGGTCTCGATCCGGTCCAGATTGTTGGCATAGGTGACATCCGCCGAGACGATGTTGCCCAGCGCCCCACCGTCGCGCTTGATCGCGCCGTTAAAATGGCCGAACCGCCTCAAGGTAATCGCCGCCGGTGTGCCTGCGGCGGTTGCACCGGCGATGGTCTCGCCCTGCGCCACAAGCGTGGCTTTGGAACTCAAGAGGCCCGAGCGTTCCATAGCCCAAGAGAGTTGATCCAGCACGCAGCCGGAATACATCGCAAAGCGCGGCACTTCAGGCATGCCGACCTCAATCGACATGCTGGGCAGGGTCCAATTGCCCGACAGATAGGTGTGCAAACTCAATCCACCGGTCAGCGTCGCCCCAGACACAATGCCGTTTGAGACGGGAGACGTGGAGGCGGCAAGGGTGCAGGTGTTGCCCGCCCCGCCCAAGACGCCGCGCGTGATGCTGATCGCCGTGGAGGTCGCACCATAGGTTGCAAACGCGCCACCCACTGTGCCGTTCGCGTTCAAGACAACCGCAAGCGCCGTCATCGTGGCGGCCAGGTTGGCGCCGATGTTGATCTGACTGCCGACAGCGCCGGAGGCCACAAACGTGAACACGGTCCCGTTGATCGTCAGCGTGCTGTTGGCCAGCGGCTGCGCCGAGAAGGTGATTGCCCCGGTTGCGGCCACCGTGCCTGCGGAGGTGGGTGCCCCAAACGCCGCCTTCAGCCAGAAGCCGAACCCCACCGCATCGATGGGCACCTCGACATCACCGTCGGTGGTGATTGCATCCAGCAAGGGCGCGCGGGGATCGCGGCCATAACCCAGCAGTTCCGAGGCCAGCAGCGGCTGTTCCGCCGCCAGTGCGCTGGTGATGAACGGCATCTGGGTAAATCCGGACCCCGGTGGGGTGCCGTAAACAGTCTCGAACGCAAGCGCCATCTGCGCCCGCGCTCCTTGTGCGCGTGCCATGTCAGTGTCCTTTTGTAAGGGAAATCAGATCAGTGGGTCGGGGGTCGCGTAGTGCAGCACGATGGTGATCACCGCCGCCTTTAATGCCGCCGCCCCCTCGATGGGCAGATCGACCGACTCCGGCGCTTCCGCCTCGACCCAATCGCAAAGGCCACCGAGCGTGCGATCGGTGGCCAGCGCCGCGCCGATGGACGCGGTCAGCGCATCGAACAGCGCATCGCGCCCAGCGCCCGCTTGGATCACCACCTCCAGTTCGGCCCGGTGTTCGTAAAAATAAGTCAGCGGCGACAGCGTTACTTCCGGCTCGCCGGGCTTGCCATCACGCAGGATGATCAGTCCCGTGGCGGGAATGCGCTCGGGCAGCACGTCGCCGCGCAGCACCGGGGCGGCAAGCGTTTGCAGCCTCGTGTGCAGCGCGGCCAGCACCAGTTCGCGTT
>JAYTQA010000356.1:0-8162 GCA_043746955.1 bacterium
GTGATGAGGAAAAGTGGAATCCGGTTTTCCTCAACAATCACGCGACCACTGAGACTCCTGAGCATGACGATGTTTCTATCAAACGTCATCATGCTCTAAAGCCGCCGGAGCGCCCGCGCCAGCAGCGCCCGATCACCGACATTGTCGAGCAATTCCAAAGCCACCTGCGCCTCAGCCCAGATCGCGGTATGGCCAGCCTCACCCGGCGGACCCAACCGCATCGTAGGGCGCGCCACGAAAATCGCGCAGACCTTTTCGGCCCACTTGTCGTATTCGGGCATATAGGTGAACCGTCGGTAGGTGCCCAACCAGCGCGGGGCGCTGATATGCCAGCCGGTTTCTTCGAACACTTCCCGGTGCAGGGCGGAAATTGGGGCCTCGCCGGTGTCGATCCCGCCACCCGGCAACTGGTATTCCGGCACCGGCGCCGCCTGAAATGTCAGCAAAACTTCGGACCCGCGCAGCAAAACGCCATATACGCCGGGCCGCCGGATGTATCGTTGCCCGCGCTTAACCGCCTCGCCATGCCGCCTGATCATAGCTTCCCCCTTGGTGGCCCGGTTGCTCTGCCTATATAGGCGCGATATGCCGAGCTTGGCACCTTAAGGAAATCCCATGTCGTTCGGAAACCTGTCCACCGGAAACCAGATCACCTGGGACGATACCGTCCTGCCCTTTCAGCTTGACGCCAGCGACATTCGTGGCCGCGTGGTCCGTCTGGACGGTGTGCTGGACCGGGTTTTGAAACAACACCACTATCCCGACCAGATCGAGGCTTTGGTGGCCGAGGCCGCGTTGCTGACCGCGCTGATCGGTCAGACCATCAAACTGCGCTGGAAGCTGTCGCTGCAAATTCGTGGGCAAGGTCCGGCCCGGCTGATTGCGACCGATTACTATGGCCCGGCGGAAGAAGGCCAGCCCGCCCGCATCCGGGCCTATGCCAGCTATGACGCCGACCGTCTGGACCCTGCCGCCACCCCGTTCAGCCAGATCGGTGCCGGGTATTTCGCGCTGATGCTGGATCAGGGCGCCGGCATGACGCCCTATCAGGGCTTCACGCCCATCGCCGGCGATTCCCTGTCAGACTGCGCGCAGACCTATTTCGCCCAGTCCGAACAACTCCCGACCCGCTTTGCGCTGACCTTTGGCAAAAGCCAGATGCCCGGCCAGCCGTCACACTGGCGCGGTGGTGGTGTCATGTTGCAGCACATGCCGCAGGTCGGCATGGGTGTCGCGGCGGATGCAGGCTCCGGCGAGGCTGGCTTGCTGTCACACACCGACATTCTTGCGGGCGAACCTGCCGAGAACTGGAACCGCGCGAACCTCTTGTTGGACACCGTCGAAGAGATTGAGCTGGTGGGCCCGACGGTTGCCCCCACCGACCTGCTAATCCGCCTGTTCCACCAAGAAAGCCCGCGGGTATTTGATGCGACCCCGGTGCATTTCGGCTGTTCGTGTTCCGAAGACAAGGTGCGCCAGACCATGTCGATTTATTCGCAGCGCGACATTGCCTCGATGACGACCGACGATGGCCTTGTGACTGCTGATTGCCAGTTCTGCGGTGCGCATTACGAGTTTGACCCCAAGACACTGGGGTTTGAGGTCAAACAGGTCGCTGGCGATGCCGGATGAGATCGGCCGCCTGACCGCCGCTTTGGCCCGGTCAGGCAGTGCTTCTTCCGATTTTGACCTGAACCCCGGCTTCGTCCGGCAGACCCAAACCCTGCGCCCCGCCGCCGTTCTGGTCGGGATCATGGTTGACCCAAAGGGCGCGCGGCTGATCCTGACCAAACGCGCATCGCATCTGAAACATCACCCCGGCCAAATCGCCTTTCCGGGCGGTAAGCAGGAAAGCGGCGACGCCACATTGGAGGTGACAGCACTGCGCGAGGCCTTCGAAGAGATTGGCCTGCCGTCCGCGCAGGTCAGGCCGTTCGGTCGGCTTCCGGCCCATGAAACTGTAACGGGTTTTGCGATGATGCCGATTTTGGCCGAAGTAGGCACGTTTTCGCCGATGCCTGATCCCGGCGAGGTCGAAGAGGTGTTCACGGTCCCGCTGTCGCATCTGCTCAACCTAGGCCGCTACACGGTGGAGCGCAGGCAATGGCGCGGCCAGTGGCGGGCGTATTACGCGGTCCCTTGGGGCCCGTATTATATCTGGGGTGCCACCGCCCGCATCCTGCACGGCCTTGCCGAAAGGGCTGGGGCATGAGGATTGGCGGCTCTTGGCTGAACCATCCCGGCACCCAGGCACTCTGTGCCGCACTCGGGCTCGCCGGGCACCGCGTGCTGTTCGTCGGCGGCTGCGTGCGAAACTCCCTGCTCCATGAACCGGTGTCAGACCTCGACCTTGCCACCGATGCCACCCCACAAAATGTGACCGATCTTGCGGAATTGGCAGGCTTCAAGGTCATTCCCACCGGCTTCGACCACGGCACTGTCACCGTCATCGCGGGCGGCGTCGTGCACGAGGTCACGACCTTCCGCCGCGATGTCGCAACCGATGGCCGCCGTGCCACGGTGTCCTTCTCTACCGACCTCGCCGATGACGCCGCCCGCCGCGATTTCACCATGAACGCGCTTTACGCCGAACCTTCAGGCGAGGTGGTCGATCCCCTCGGTGGCCTGCCTGACCTGATCGCCCGCCACGTCCGCTTTGTCGGTGATCCCGAACAGCGGATCCGCGAAGATTACCTGCGCATCCTGCGGTTTTTCCGGTTTCACGCCGTCTACGGCGACCCAGCGCAGGGCATCGACCCGGACGGCCTGGCCGCCTGTGCTGCCCTTGCCGATGGAATGGCAGGCCTCAGCCGCGAACGCATCGGGGCTGAAATCCGCAAACTTCTTGCCGCCCACGACCCTGCGCCTGCAGTAGCAAGCATGGCCGCAACCGGAATCCTATCCCGGGTTCTGCCCGGATCAGACCCGCGCGCCATGGCCGCCTTGGTGCATCTTGAAGCGGACATGCCGCCGCGCTGGCAGCGGCGGCTGGTGGTTCTGGGTGGCCAAGACCTGGTTGAAAACCTGCGCCTATCCCGCCAGGAACAGGCCGAAATCGGCAAGATCAGAGATGAATTGGGCACTGCGCTTTCGCCCGCTGCCGTCGGTTGGCGGCTGGGGGCAACGCCTGCCTTCGACGTCATCCTCGCCCGCGCCGCGCTTTTGGACCAGCCCCTGCCCGCGGGCTGGCAATCTGATATCCAGCGAGGTGCTGCAAGCCAGCTGCCGGTCGCCGCCGCTGACCTGATGCCCGCCTTGCAGGGCGCTGCCTTGGGCGAGAAACTGCGGGAACTTGAATCGCGCTGGCTCGCCAGCGATCTGACCCTCGGCCGCGACGCCCTGCTTTTGTAATCCGCGCGGTTTCCCTCGCCGTAAAAACAGTCTATATGCTGCGAGCAATCCAAAGGTTCGCCATGTTTAAGTTTTTCGAGGGTCTTGTCGACCCTTACGCCTCTTATACCCAAACCGATACTCCGCCGCGCCAGTTGTGGCCGTTTCTGCGCGACTATCTGGTTCCGTTCCGCAAGGTTTTCGTGGCGACAGGTTTGCTATCGATGGCCAACGCCGGGGCCGAGGTGAGCCTTCTGTGGTACATGGGTCACTTGGTGGACATTCTGGGTCAAGGCACCCCGGCAGGCGTTTGGGCCGCGCATCGGACCGAGTTTATCCTGGTGGCGGCGGCGATCATCCTGATCCGCCCGCTGATCGGCGGCGCGAATGTCGCCCTGCTGCACAACACCATCCTCACCAACTTCGGCACGATGATGCGTTGGCGCGCCCATGCCCATATTCTGCGCCAACCGGTCGGCTGGTTTGAAAGCGATTTCGCCGGCCGGATCGCCAACCGCATCATGCAGGCGCCCCCCGCAGCGGGGGAGGCGGTGTTTCAGGTGTTTGACGCGGTGGCCTTCGCCTCGACAACCCTGATCGGTGCCGGGATCATGCTGTTTGACGCCGATCCCCGGCTGTTGATCCCGCTGGTCCTGTGGTTCTTGGGCTACATCAGCCTGATGCGCTGGACGATCCGCCGTGCCGGGCCTGCCTCCACCGCGAGTTCTGCGGCGCGTTCGGCCGTCACCGGTCGGGTCGTGGATGCTTACACCAACATCCACTCGGTCAAACTGTTCGCCCAACATGGCCGCGAACTCGCCTATGCGAAGGAAGTGATCGAGGCGTCGCGCACCACGTTCCAGTTTGAAATGCGCATCGTCACCATCATGGATACGGTGCTGACCTTTCTCAACGGCCTGATGGTCACCGGCGTGTCGGGCTGGGCGATTTATCTCTGGTATCATGGCCTTGCCTCGGTCGGTCTGGTGGCGGCCGCGGTGGCTTTGGTCCTGCGGCTGCACTCGATGACCTACTGGATCATGTGGGCCACCACCAGTCTGGTGCAGAACCTCGGCACCGTGCAGGAAGGCATGCAGACCATTACCCAGCCGATTGGCTTGGTTGATGACGCTGCCGCCAAACCGCTGGCCTTCAAGCAAGGCTTGGTCGAGATCAACGGCGTCAGCCACCACTATGGTCGCGACTCTGGCGGGCTGCAGGATCTGTGGTTGACCCTGCATCCCGGCGAAAAGATCGGCCTGATTGGCCGGTCAGGTGCCGGCAAATCCACCTTGGTCAAGCTGATCCTGCGGTTTTATGATGCCGAGGCTGGCCAAATTCTGATCGACGGTCAGGACATTGCCCATGTCACCCAGGATTCGGTCCGCCAGCAGATTGGCATGGTGCAGCAGGACAGCAGCCTGATGCACCGGTCGGTCCGCGATAACATCCTGTACGCCAATCCGGGCGCGGGCGACGCCGCGATGATCGCCGCCGCCAAACAGGCCGAGGCCCATGACTTTATCCTGACGCTGGAGGATCCGCAGGGCCGCAAAGGCTATGACGCCCATGTCGGCGAACGCGGGGTCAAACTGTCGGGCGGTCAACGGCAAAGGGTGGCGTTGGCCCGGGTGATCCTGAAAGACGCGCCGATCCTGATTCTGGATGAGGCGACGAGTGCGCTGGATTCCGAGGCCGAAGCGCTGATCCAAAAGGCGCTGTTCGGCGTGATGCAGGGCAAGACGGTGATTGCCATCGCACACCGCCTGTCGACCATCGCCGCGATGGACCGGATCGTGGTGCTGGACGCGGGCCATATCGTCGAGGAAGGCTCCCATGGCGCGTTGCTGGCCAAAGGCGGGCTTTACGCGCAGTTTTGGGCGCGGCAATCGGGCGGCTTTCTGCGCGATGACGTGGAAGAGGCTGCCGAATGATCCTTGGCCCCACAATCGCACCGTTTTCGCCAACTTCTTTGCCGCCACCCGCGCGCCCGGCCAAATTCTTCCTCTGGGCGCTCAAAGGCGCATGGGCTGGCGTGCTTTGGGCCACATTCTGGTCGGCGGCGGCGGGTTCGCTGGAGGCGGTTTCGGCCAACATCCTGGGCCGGGTGATCGATGCCGCCAACACCAGCACGCCGGCAGAGGTGTTTCACACCCACTGGCAGCTTTTCGCGTTCTTCGCGGGCTTCTACCTGATCATCCGCCCCTTGGTGTTTGGCGTCAACACCTCGGCCCTTGCCCTGACCATCGAACCCAACCTGTTTCCGCTGATCCTGTCGCGCTTGCACCGTTGGACTTTGGGCCATTCGGTGACGTTTTTCGACAACGATTTCGCCGGCCGCATCGCGCAAAAGCAGATGCAAACGGCAAGGGCCGCGACGGATGTGGTGTCGGGCAGCATTGAAACCGTGGCGTTCGCGCTGGCCTCGGTTGTGGGCTCGGTCGCCTTGATGGTTGCGATCAACGGCACGGTTTCGTTGCTGCTGGTGGCTTGGGTAGTAGGCTACGGCCTGTTCATCCGCTATTTTCTGCGCCGGGTCCGTGGCGCATCTGCCATGCGTGCCTCGGCCCGCGCCAATGTGACGGGCCAGATTGTTGACACTGTCACCAATATGAAAACCGTCAAGTTGTTTGCCCATACCGAACACGAAGACCGGGTGGCACTGGAAGCGATGGAGACATTCCGCGATTCTGCGGTGGCTTACGGCCTGATCTCCGCCTGGTTTCGCTTCACCCTGATGGCTTTGGCGGGGATTCTGCCGGTCCTGATGGTCGGCGGCACGGTCTGGCTGTGGTCACGGGGGCTGGCGACTTCTGGCGATATTGCGGCTTCGGGTGCGGTCAGTTTCCGTCTCGCGCAGATGACCGGTTGGGTGTCCTTCAGCCTGATGGCAATATTTGGCAATATGGGCGAGGTCGAGGATGGCCTGCGCACCCTGACCCCGCCCTACTCGCTGACCGATGCCGCCAACGCGACCGAAATGCCGCATGTTCAGGGCCGCATCGAAATGGACCACGTCAGCTTTGCCTATGGTCGGCGCAGGGGCGGCTTGCAGGACGTGTCGCTGACCGTGACGCCGGGCGAAAAGATCGGGATCGTCGGTGCGTCGGGTGCCGGGAAATCCACGCTGGTTTCGCTGCTTTTGCGGCTCTATGACACCGAAAGCGGGCGGATCTTGATTGATGGCATCGACCTGCGCGCGGTCACCCAGGAAAGCTTGCGGCGCCAGATCGGCATGGTCACCCAGGAAACCGCCATGTTCAACCGGTCGGCCCGGGAAAACATTCTCTACGGTCGCCCCGATGCCACTGAAGCCGAAATGTTCGCGGCAGCTCGGTCTGCCGAAGCACATGAGTTTATCCTTGGCCTCAAAGATCACCAGGGCCGCACCGGCTATGAAGCTTTCCTTGGCGAACGCGGTGTCAAGCTTTCGGGCGGTCAACGCCAGCGGATCGCGCTCGCCCGGGCTTTCCTGAAAGACGCGCCGATCATGGTGCTGGATGAGGCGACCTCGGCGCTGGATTCGGAGGTTGAGGCATCGGTTCAGGGCGCTTTGGCGCGGCTGATGCTCGGCAAAACCGTGCTGGCTATCGCGCACCGCCTGTCTACCATCGCCGAAATGGACCGGATCATCGTGCTCGATATGGGGCGAATTGTCGAACAAGGCTCCCATTCCCAGCTTTTGGCCCAAGGGGGGCTTTACGCGCGCTACTGGAACCGGCAAAGCGGCGGCTTCATCGGGGTTGACGCAAAGGAAGCGGCAGAGTGACGCTGACCATAACGCGGCTAGGACACCTAGGGGACGGCATCATCCAGCGGCCCGAGGGGGTCATCTACGCGCCCCAAACCCTGCCCGGTGAAGTGGTGGACGGCACGGTCAAGGGCGATACGCTGACCGACTTGCGCATTGTAACGCCATCGGCCCACCGCGTCCGTCCGCCCTGCGTTCACGCCCGCACTTGCGGCGGCTGCCTGATGCAACACGCGTCCGATGGGTTCGTGGCAGATTGGAAAACCGGGATTGTGCGCGGAGCGCTGGAAGGGCAGGGACTAAGCGCGGATATTCGGCCGATGATCACCTCACCTGCCCGATCGCGCCGCCGGGCCACCTTGGCTGCCCGTCGCACCAAGGGCGGGGTTCTGATCGGCTTTCACGCCCGCGCCTCGGACACTCTGGTTGCGGTGCCGCACTGCCAGCTTTTGCACCCCGACCTGATGGCGGCATTTCCGGCGTTGGAGGAAATCGTCAAGCTTGGCGGCTCGCGCGCCAGCGAGTTGAACCTGGCCATCACCCGCACCCCCTCCGGTCCCGATGTTGCGGTCAGCGGTGGCAAGCCAGCAGATTCGACCCTGCGGATGGAACTGGCCCGCCTGACCGAAGCGCACGGCCTGTCGCGCCTGACCTGGAACGGTGAAATCATCGCCCTGCGCGCCCAACCGATGTTGCGCTTTGGCCCAGCCCGGGTGCCTTTGCCCTACGGTGCGTTTCTGCAAGCCACGGCGGAGGGGGAGGCTGCCCTGCTGACCGCTGTGACGGAAGCGGTCGGTAAGGCCCGCCGGATCACCGACCTTTTTGCCGGTATCGGCACCTTTGCCCTGCCGCTCGCTCAGCATGCCGAGGTTCACGCGGTGGAGGGCGAGGCGGCCATGCTGGCAGCCCTCGACAAGGGTTTCCGGATGGCCGAGGGCCTGAAGCGGGTGACTACCGAGGCCCGCGACCTCTACCGCCGCCCGCTGGAACCTGACGAGTTCAAAGGCGTTGAGGCCGTCGTGATCGACCCACCCCGGGCCGGTGCCGAGGCGCAAAGTCATACTCTGGCGAAGTCCAAAGT